>DASWMG010000049.1:0-12217 GCA_036399875.1 Solirubrobacterales bacterium | reverse complement strand
GTCCGGGCCGCCCCGCGGGCAGGGGTCGACCTCGGCGCCGACCGAGACGATGCCGCTGGTCCGCAGCGCCGGCAGCCCGAGCCAGGAGAGGCCGCCGACGGTGCGGACTCCACTGCCGGCGAAGCTCGAGTCGAGGGTGCCGTTGTCGTTGAGTCGGGCGACGATCGCCTGCGAGGCCTCGTAGCGATTCTGGGAGGGGCTGCAACGACCGACTTCCACCACGCTGCTGCCGGTCACGATCGGCCTGTCGGCGGCGTCAATCGCAAGGCCGACCACGCCAACCGCCGGTTCCGGGTAGGGCTGTCCCTCGAAGGTCGGTGGGGCGGCGCCGAGGGTCGTGTGGAGAATGCCTTCGGTGCCGAAGCTCTGGTCGAGCTGCCCATTGGCCAGGAAGCGCCGGATCGTCACGCGACTCGGAAGCGGTCCTACGACGGGCGGCCCGATCATCCCAACCTGCGCAACGGGACGCGTCGTACCCGCCACCACGATCCGGCCCTTGGAGTCAACCGCGATGTCGGCGAGCTGGAAGCGGGCGCCCTCGATCGGTCCGATCGGCACGGCGCCGTTGCCGCCGAAGCCCGGGTTCGGGCGGCCGTTGGCCAGGTAGGAGACGATCGCTTTGGCGTTCGCGGCGACGATCTTTCCGCCGCCGGCGCGCGCCATAACGATTCGTCCGGAGGAGAATTCGAACGGCAGCCTGTACTGGACGTCGACGCTGGTGTACGGGGGGTCGGGGAAGGAGGTGAGGATCTTGCCGTCTTTGGAGAAGGTGCGGTCGAGGAGGCCCGGCTTTCCTTTCGGCGCGGCCAGCGATGCGGGCGCGGTGGCGAGCATGGCGGCGATCGCCAGCATGCAGAGCGCCGCGAGGGCGGCGGCGCGGGTCGTGCGATCGATGGCAGTCGTCGAGTTCATCTGGTCCCCTTTGTTCGTCGGTGGCGTCGTGTGGCTCCTCTGACCCGCGAAGCGCTGGAAAGTATCGGTGTGCGGTTCCGGCGGCCGAACCTGGCCAGCCAGCCAGTTTCCTGATACACAGGTCCGATGAGCGGACGCGGGAGCAGCGGTCGGACGGGGGGGAGGCAGCACGGCGGGGTGCGCGCCGGCCTGCTCGCCGGAGCGGTGGGCACCGGCCTGGCCGGCGCCGCCGTGGGAGCCGCCTGGCACTTCCTGGCGCGGCGGCCGCTGCCGAAGACGAAGGGTGAGATTCGGCTGGACGGCCTGCACGGCCCGGTCCTCGTGCGCCGCGATCGCTGGGGCGTGCCGCACGTCGAGGCCGAGCACGCCGCCGACCTCTGGTTCGCCGAGGGCTTCTGCCACGGCCAGGACCGGCTCTGGCAGCTCGACTTCTACCGTCGCGTCGTCTCCGGTCGGCTCGCCGAGATGGCCGGCGAGGAGGGACTGCCGGTCGACCGCCTGATGCGGACGCTCGGCATCCGCCGCGTCGCCGAGCGCGAGGCCGCCGAGCTCGATCCGCAGCTTCGCGCCCTGCTGGAGCGCTTCTGCGAGGGCGTCAACGCTGCCGCAGCGGTCGCCAAGGCGCCGCCCTTCGAGATGCGGCTGCTCGGGCTGCGCTTCGAGCCGTGGCGGCCGGCCGACATCCTCGGGCTCGGCAAGCTGCTCGCCTTCGGTCTCTCGACCAACTGGGAGAAGGAGCTGCTGCGCTCCGACATGGCGCGGGCGCTTGGGCCGGAGCTGGCGGCCAAGCTCGACCCGGCGTACCCGGCCGACAATCCGGTCGTCACCCAGGAAGCGTGGTCGGGCGACGGGCTGGCGCTGGCCGAGCAGATCGACGCCGTGCGCGGCGCGATCGGCTTCGCCAGCGAGGCGAGCGGCTCCAACAACTGGGCCGTGGGCGCCGCGCTGAGCGCCACCGGCGGCCCGCTCGTCGCCGGCGACCCGCACCTGCCGCCGAGCATGCCGGGCATCTGGTACCAGGTCGGCCTCACCCTCGGCGACCGCTTCGTCCGCGGCGCCTCGCTGCCGGGAATGCCCGGCGTCTACATGGGCCAGAACAACGACGTGGCCTGGACCTTCACCAACGTCATGGCCGACACCCAGGACCTCTTCGTCGAGCGGGTCGAGGGCGACCGCTACCTGTTCGAGGACGAGTGGCGCCCGCTGGAGATCGTCCGCGAGGAGATCGCGGTCAAGGGCCGCGACGCGCCGGAGGTGCTCGAGGTCCGGATCACCCACCACGGCCCGATCGTCAACGAGGCGCTCGGCGCCGACGAGGGCGAGCCGCTGGCGCTGCGCTGGATCGCGCTCGACGCGCCGACCGCCTTCGCCGGCATGTTCGACCTGCACGGCATCCGCTCCGGCCGCGACCTGGTCGCCAGCCTCGAGGGCCACACCTCGCCGGCCTCGAACATGATCTGGGCCGACCGCGGCGGCTCGATCGGCTACAAGCTGGTCGGCCGGTTGCCGCTGCGGCGCGGCGGCTGCCCCGACCTGCCGAAGCCGGGCTGGAGCGGCGCGTACGAGTGGGAGGGGACGGTCCCCTACGACGAGCTGCCGGAGGCGATCGACCCCGAGAGCGACTTCCTCGTCACCGCCAACAACCGCATCGTCGGCGACGACTATCCGCACCACATCACCAGCGACTGGCTCGACGGCTTTCGGGCGCGGCGGATCGAGGAACTGCTGCGGCGCGGCGACGAACACGACCTCGACGGCTTCGAGGCGATGCAGTCCGACGACCTCTCGATCCCCGGGCTGGAGGCGGCGCGGCGGCTGGCCGCCCTGCGGCCGCGCGACGAGCGCGAGCGCGACGCGATCGAGCGGCTGCGCGCCTGGGACGGGCGGCTCGACCCGAACACCGTCGCCGGCACGATCTACCAGGCCTTCCTGCTGCGACTGGGGCGCGAGTTCGCGCGGGCGGCGATCGGCGACCGCGACCTCGCCGAGCGCTGGCTCGACCGCGCCGACAACGGCTTCACCACGCACGTCACCTCGCCCTGGCGCTGGCACGCGCATCTGATGAAGCTGTGGGAGGAGGGCGACGAGGGGCCGATCAGCCGGCCCTGGGACGAGCTGGCGCTGGAGGCGCTGAGCGGCGCGCTCGACGATCTCACCGATCGCTTCGGCGCCGACCCCGCCGAGTGGCGCTGGGGGCGCGTCCACGAGATGGAGTTCCCGCACCCGCTGGGCGAAGCCAACCCGCTGCTGCGCCGCCTGCTCAACCGCCGCCTGCGGGCCGGCGGGGCGCAGGAGACGGTCAGCCAGATCGCCTACGACCCGAACGACCCCTACCGCGCCGTCTGGGCGCCGAGCTGGCGCATGGTCGCCGACCCGGCCGACCCGTCGCGCTCGCGCTGGCAGATGTTCACCGGCCAGTCCGGCCACCCGGCCAGCCCGCACTACGACGACCTCCAGGCCGACTGGCTGGAGGGCCGCACCCAGCCGATGGCCGGCGAGGGCCCCTGGCGCGAGCTGCGCCTCGTCCCGGCCTGAGCGGTTCTCGCCAGCGCCGTCGCTCATTCCTACCCACCCGCCGGTTGAACGGTGCCCGTATGGGCACTTAAAACCCGGCGGGTCCGTTGCAGGGCGGTTGGCGCGACGCCGCAACGTTGGGGCTGTGGCACGGTTGGGGGAGAGATGCGGCGCGTCGTGACAGTCACGCTGCTCTTCGTCGTCGCGCTGGTCGCCCTCGCCGGCGCAAGCGCGCCGGCTGCCGAGCGCGCCGGAACGGCCACGGCGGCTGGCGAAGAGGAGCGCATCGTTCGCTTCGGGGGCAGGGACGTCCGCGTCCCCGTCGGCTGGCCGGTGATCCGGCTCGCACAGCGGCCGCGTGCCTGCGTGCGGCTCGACCGCAAGGCGGTCTACCTCGGCGATCCGAGCGCCGAGCAGCGCTGCCCGGCCGAGGCGATGGGCCGGCGGCGGGCGATCCTGGTCCCCGGCCCGGGCGGATCGGACGCCGGCGGATCGCGCTCGGGCGCCGATGGCGCCGCCAGCGCCGGCGCCGGCGCCAGCGCCGCGCCCCCCGCGACGATCTCGGCCGTCGCCGAGTACACCGGGCTCGGCTTCGATGCCTGCGCCGCCCCCTCGCGGAGCGCGATGCGCGCCTGGGACGAGTCGCCCTACCGCGCGATCGGCGTCTACATCGGCGGCCTCAACCGGGGCTGCTCGCAGCCCAACCTGACCGCGACCTGGGTCGCGGAACAGGTCGCCCTCGGCTGGCACCTGATCCCCACCTACGTCGGCCTCCAGGCGCCGACCAGCAGCTGCAGCTCCTGCGCGACCCTGAGCGCCGGCTCGGCCACGCTGCAGGGCACCGCCGCCGCCGACGACGCGGTCGAGCGGGCGCGCGAAGTCGGCATCGGCCCGGGCAGCCCGATCTACTTCGACATGGAGAGCTACTCGCGCACCGCCAGCGCCACCAACGCGACGCTCACCTTCCTCGGTGCCTGGACGCAGCGCATCCATGCGCTCGGCTACGAGTCCGGCGTCTACAGCAGCGCCGGCTCCGGCATCGCCGACCTGGTCGGCAGGCTCGGCACCGGCTACCCGGAGCCCGACCACGTCTGGATCGCCAACTGGGACGGCCGGCGCACCGTCGACGACCCCTACGTGCCCGACGACGCCTGGAGCGAACACCAACGCATCCGCCAGTACCGCGGCGGCCACGACGAGCGCTGGGGCGGGGTGACGATCAACGTCGACAACAACTACGTCGAAGGCGGCACCGCCGGCAACGCCGTCCCCTCGGCCGGCGACGACCCGAAAGGCAAGGTCGACCTGGTCGAATCGCCGCTGCCGGGCCAGCTGCGGGTGAGCGGCTGGGCCTTCGACCCGAGCGCGCCCGGCACGCCGGTCGCGATCCGCGTCTACGTCGGCGGCAACGCCGCCGACCGCGAGGCTGTGCGGCAGGAGCTCGGGGCGGTCGCCACGCAGCACCGGGCCGACATCGCGGCGCGCTTCCGCGCCTCGGGCGGGCTGGGCGGCTTCGACGTCAGCTTCCCCACGACCAGGACCGGCCCCGAGCGGGTCTGCGCCTACGCCGTCAACCTCGGCGCCGGCGCCGACAAGCGGCTCGGCTGCCGCACGGTCGGCGTTCGCATCCCGCTGCTCGTGCTCGGCGCCGAGGGCGGCGCCCGCGCGGTGCGCGTCAGGCTCCGCTGCGAGTGGCCGGCCGAGGTCCAGTGCCCCGGCCAGATCGCGCTGCGGGCCCGCCTGCGGGTGCGCGGCCCGGGCCGGCGCCTGCGTGTCGTCACGGTGACGATCGCGCGAGGGCCGATCCGCCTCGCCGGGGGCGCCAGCGCCTCCGTCCGCGTCCCGCTCAACCGGCGCGGCCGCGAGCTGCTGCGCGAGCGCGGCGAGCTGCGGGCCCAGCTCGTCGTCGCGGTCCCGGACGGGCGCATCGTTCGCTCGGTAGCGCTGCCGTAGCCAGCCGAAGCGACCGTCTAAAGTCCGCCGCCGGTGAGCCGTCGCGACCAGATCAAGCTCTCCGGCGAGGAGCTGCGCGAGCTGCTCGAGACGGAGCGGATCGCCGTCGTCTCGACCAACGGGTCGCGCGGCTGGCCGCACTCGATGCCGCTCTGGTTCGTGCCGCGCGAGGGCGAGGTCTGGATCTGGACCTACGCGAAGTCGCAGAAGGTGCGCAACCTGGAGCGCGATCCGCGCGCCACCGTCCTGGTCGAGGCCGGCCGCGAGTACGGCGAGCTGCGCGGCGCGATGATCGAGGCCGAGGCGCGGCTTCACCGCGACTTCGAGACCGTGATCGGGTTCGCGGAGGAGCTGACCGTGCGCTACGCGGAGGGCATCTCCTCGGTGGAGGGCGACGCCAAGGCAGGGCTCGAAGCGCAGGCGCCGAAGCGGGTGGCGATCCAGTTCGTCGCGACCAGGATCGCGACCTGGGACCACCGTAAGCTGGCCGGCCGCTACTGAGACACGGAGGACCGCAGACAGAGATGAGATCGACGAAGACAGCCTTCCTCCCCGCCGTTGCGGCCGTCCTGGTGGTCGTCAGCGGCTTTGCCTGCTCGCTTGGGACGACGCCCGCGAAGGCCATCTCCCGCTCCTTCTTCGGGGTCGTCCCGCAGACGGAACTGACCGAACTGGACGCCGAATACATGCGGGCGGCGCGGATCGGCTCGGTGCGCGTGCCGCTCGCGTGGTCGGGAGCCGAGCCGACGGCGCGCGGGGGCTACGAGTGGGGGCCCTTCGACCAGGTCGTCGCGATCGCGGCGCGCCAGCGCCTCACCGTGCTGCCCTTCGTCTACTCCAGCCCGGCCTGGATCGCCTCCAAGTTCACGGTGATGCCGGTCCACAGCGGCCGCCAGCGGCGCGCCTGGTCGGAATTCCTGCAGGCGACGGTCGAACGCTACGGCCCGCAGGGCGACTTCTGGATCGAGCACGGCCCGGGCACCCCCGATCCGTTGCCCTGGATGCCGATCGTCGATTGGCAGATCTGGAACGAGGCCAACTTCTTCTACTTCGCGACCCCCGCCTCGCCGACGCTCTACGCGCGCCTGGTCAGGCTCTCCGACGGGGCGCTGCGGCGTGGCGACCCGAGCGCCAGGCTGATGCTCTCCGGCCTCTTCGCCGAGCCGAGCGCCAAGCCGCCCAACGCGATGCTCGCCGTCGACTTTCTCGACCGGTTCTACGAGGTGCCGGGGATCAAGCGCAGCTTCGAGGGCGTCGCGCTCCACCCCTACGCCGAAGACGCCGACGAACTGCTCCGCATGACCGAGGAACTGCGTGGCGTGATGGTCGACCACGGCGACGCCGGCGCCCGCCTCTACATGACCGAGATGGGCTGGGGCTCCCAGCACAACCCGAACCTGGTCAGCTTCGAGCAGGGGGTCGGGTTCCAGCTCCGCGAGATGCGGCGCGCCTACCGCTACCTGATCGATAACCGCGGCCGGCTCAACCTCAAGGGCACCTACTGGTTCACCTGGAAGGACGTGAGCGGCGGCTGCAACTTCTGCGACTCGACCGGCTTCTTCCGGCGGGGCAACGGGCCCCGGCTGCGACCCAAGGCGGCCTGGCCGGCATTCGTCGGCATCACCGGCGGGCGGCCGCGGCCCTAACCGGGAGCGGGCGACGTCAGAGGTTGGCCGTAGCGGCTGAGACAGCCGTCGTGGCCGAGGCCAGCTCGAAGCGGCGCAGGCGCGGCTCGGCCGTGCCGGCGACCGCGAGCGCGGCGGCCCAGCCCTCGCCGAGGTCGAGCGCCACGACGCGGGCCGGGGGCCGCGGCGGCGGTTCGGCGAGCCCGCCGCCGAAGCACTTGCCGAGCGCCTCGCGGCGCGTCCACTCTTCGTAATACGCCCGCGGGCGGGGACGGGCGGAGGGGCGGCGGCCGACCCGCTCCAGGTCGACGCCCACCTCCCGTTCGGTCGCCACGGCGATCAGGGCGAGGCCGCCGCTGTGGCTGAGGCTGAAGCGCAGCGGCGACTCGCCGGCCAGGCGCGGCTTGCCGTGCCGTCCGAATACCAGCTCCACCGCGGCCGGCTCCTCGCCGAGGTAGCCGGCGAGCACGTCGCGCAGGCTCCAGCGCGAGGCGACCCAGCGCAGCCGCCGGGGTGGGGGGAGGATCCGCGCCGCCCGTGCTCGCTCGACGGCCGGAAGGTTCCGCATTACGTGCTCGGAGGCGCGGTTCGCGTCGCGCCGCTCGCCCGCCTCTCCCGGGCCGCCCGCGTCAAGGCTGACCCGCCAGACGTGAACCTCGTCGCGTCCCGGCAGTCCTCGCCCCGGCGCCATGCCGTCAGCGCGAGCGGCGCAGCCGCGCGCCGAACCGCCGCAGCGGCTCGGTTATGCGCCAGGAGCGGGACCCGAGCAGGGTGGCGAGCTGCTGCTCGGCGTCGGTGGAGCCTGCGTCCGCCGTGGCGGATTCGAAGTAGACGTTGCGCGGGGGCGCCGCCGTTTCCTGCGCCGAGCGCAGGGTGGCCAGCTCCGCCAGCAGCGCGGCGGGTTCGGCGGAGCGCTCGCGCAGTCGCTCCGTCGCCGCCCCGAGCTCACCGCCCAGGGCTGCCGCGGCGGCCCCGCCCAGCCGGGAGAGGACCTCCACCTCGACGTCGGCGCGGCGCTCGCGCACGCGCCCCGCGCGGAGGGCCAGATGGGCACGGAGGGCGGAGGAGTCGCCGAGCAGCAGCGGCGCGAGCTCGCGGGCGGCGGCGCCCGCGTCGGCGCTCGAGGAGAGCGCGAAGGCCGGCGGCAGCTCGAACGCGGCCGCGAGGCCCGCCGCCTTCTGGTCGTAGTAGGCGGTGTCGCGGAGCAGCACCGTCGGAACCCCGGCCAGGAGCGCGGTGAGGGCGACGTGGTAGGAGCAGCTCAGGGTGACGGTCGCCCGGCGCATCGACTCGACCGCGTCGCCCGCGCCGATCGGTTGCAGCAGACGCGGCTCCTCGACGGAGATGCCGCGAGCGGCGCAGGCCGCGCGCAGGCGCTCCAGGCCGGCGGTCTCGTCGACGTAGCGGTCGTGGTAGGCGACGAACGGCTGTGCCGCCACGGCCAGGCCCGCCTGCCGCCCCAGCTCCGCGGCGAGATCGGCGTAGAGGTCGGCGATCGCCTCGGGCCGGTCGCTGACCCAGGGGTGCTCGGCGATGTGGAAGTTGACCCGAAGGACGTCGCCGCTCTCGGGGGGCGGAGCCGTCGCCGTCGTCCTGCGCAGCGCGCCGACCGCGTCGTCGCCGGTGTCGGTGACGGCCCCCTCGGCGCCGACCTCACGCAGCGCCGTGACCGAGACGAGGTCGCGGCCGCCGAGCAGCTCGAAGGCGCGCAGCCTCTCTCGGTCGGCCGAGGTCGCCCCGGCGACCCAGTCGGCGCCCGCCTGGATCCCGGTCGCGAGGCGGCAGGTGCGGCTCTCGGCGGCAGCCGTGAGCGCTTCGGCGGCCTGCAGCATCGCCAGCTTGCGCTCGCCCCAGGCGAGGTTGAGATAACCGCCGCCGTAGAGGTAGTGCGCCGCGAAGGAGAGCGCGGTCGGCGCGGGCAGGGGCACCAGGCCGTCGGACGTCTCCTGCGCGTCGGCGTCGAAGAAGGCGACCCGGGCCGGGGCGCGCACGAAGGCGGCCGGATCGTGGTCGGCGAGGCGGGTCCGCTCTAGCACCGGCAGCAGCACGACCTCCGGCTCGAAGCGGTGAAGCAGCTCGAGCGCCGCGTCGAGCTGCAGGAGGTCGCCGTAGTTGCCCGAGCCGTCGTAGCCGCCGATCAGGACGACGACCGCCCTGGCAGCGGCGACCTCCGCGGCGGTCTCCGGCGTCGCGAACAGGTGCGCGGGGCTCATGCGTCCGGCTCGGCCTCCACCCGGCGGTCGGCCTCGGGACCGCTCCACGGCAGCGTGGTCAGCCACAGGTTGACGTGCCGGTGCTCGAAGAAGGCCGCGTGCGAGCCGGGCGGGGCTATCGCGCCGCCAAGCGGCATCCCGCGTGCGATCGCGCTCATCGCCGCCTGCCACGCCTCCTCGGCCAGCGGCTTGGGGGCCCGGCGCCGGCCTCCCTCGTGGGAGAGGATTTCCTGGGGCAGGGGGGGCCGGCCGGCGAGGATCACCTCGGCCAGCGTACGGGTTCGCATCGCGATCGCCGCGGGCTCCTCGGTGCCGAGGCTGAGGCCCACCACGTCCAGGTCGCGAAGCCGCTGTTGCAGCCGCAGCAGCTGTTCGGCGAGGGCGAGCCGGTCGAGCGACTCGATCGCTTCCGTGGTGGTGAGCACGCTGACCGCCGGCAGGTGCCACTGGAGGGGCCCGCCACCGCGCACCTCCCTGCGGCGCCGCAGCAGATCGGACGCCGGAAAGCGGTGCGGCTCCAGGTCGCAGGCGGCGGTGAACAGCACGTCGCCGGCGTCGCAGCGGACGAGCGCGAAGCGCGGCGCTTCGGCGTGCTCGCGCCGAACCAGCGCCGCCGGCCGGTAGGCGTCGGGATGTCGCTCTCGCAGGTCGTCGCGCAGCGACTCGGTCTGCCGCTGCGCCTCGGTGAGCATCGATCGGGGCTGCTTGCGGTAGCGGAAGCCGCAACGGCCCGCCTGCGCCCCCGTGTTCCCGGCCAGCGAGGCCCGCAGGAAGAACTCCCAGTCCTCGAAGCCCCGGGTCAGCGTCTCGTCGAACTCGAAACCGGCCTCCAGCAGCGAGCGGCGGATCAGGCTGCCGGCGTCGGACTGGTTGTCGAAGAGCTGCCGGTAGGTGAGGTAGGGCTCCGGCTGGCTCCACTCTCCCTCCTCGCCGTCGAAGAACTCGAGCGTCGGCGTGGCCCAGGCGGCGTCCGGTCGCTCCGCCAGGACGCCCCGCAGGGTCGCCAGGGTTCGCGGCGAGAGCCGGTTGTCCGCGTCGAGCGGAAAGACGTCCTCGACGTGCGGCCAGTGCGCGAGCGCGCGCCGGATGCCGACGTTGCGTGCGGCCGGCAGCCCGCGGTTCTCCTGCCGCACGTAGACGACGCGCTCGGGGTCGGCGTCGCGGAGCGCCTGCCCGATGTGGTCGGTCTCCGGTTCGGGACAGCCGTCGTTGACGACGACCACCCCGACGCCGGTGTCGATCTCCTGCGCCAGCGCCGAGCGCACCGCGCCGGCGAGGTAACGGCCCTGGCGCCAGACCGGCACGACGACCGCGAGCCGGACGGTCGGCGCCGGGCCGGGGGCGCGACGGGAGCGGTGCGCGGGAGGCAGACCGAGCGTTCGTTTGCCGCGCGCGACCAAGGTCTCGACGGGACGCTCCAGGTCGACGCGCCCGGCGGCGCGGATCGAGTCGAGCACGTCTTCCCAGAGGATGAGGGTGACGGACAGGTTCACCTCGAACCCGTCGAGCCGGTCGAGGTCCAGCTCCGCTGGGAAGGTCGCGACCGCCTGCCGCGCTCCGAGCGCCTCGAGCGTCACCATCGTCATCACGCACTTGCGACAGCGGCCGCAGTTGTAGCCGCCTCCCTGGTTCTCCCAGCAGACCCGGAGCGTTTGCCGGACGAGGGGGTGGGAGGCGATGCGGGCCGTGCGCTCGACCCGGCTGTAGCGGCCGCCGTCCTCGACCAGCTCGAGGCTCTCGGTGCCGAGCAGCCCGGTGACCAGGCGGCCGACGCCCCAGGGGACCTGCACTTCGTAGTCGGAGTCGGTCGCGATCAGGACGCGGTCGAAGAGGGGGGCGAGGAAGAGGGCGACGGCCGCGTCGGCGCAGCCGAAGCAGGCCTCCCAGCGCAGCAGCGGGTCGGTCAGCTCGCGCAGGTTGGTCTCGACGACGTGCAGGGCGACGCCGAGCTCCGCGGCCGCCCAGCGCGCCCGCTCCTCCGCTTCCTCGGCGACCCGCTCCTGGTGCTCGGCGTTCGGCATCAGGTCGAACCCCCTGACGAAGACGAGGTCGGTTATCTCGGGGTGGTCGAGGACCGTCGACCAGGAGTCGACGCCGCCGCTGAAGAAGGCGGCGACGCGACCGGTCGGCGCCGCGTCGAGGGGCGTCCTGGTCGGCGCCGCGACCCCGATCTCGCTCAGCGGCTCGTCCTGGAAGAGCCACTCGCGCGACCACGCCTGCTGGACGGCCTGGAACTCGCGCTGGTTGCGCAGCAGCTTGGGACTGACCGGCGCTTCGACCGTGAGCGGTCCGCCGCTGCGCATCGCGGGCATCAGGCAGGTGGCGAGCGCCGCGTCGGCGTTCGGAACGAAGCTGGAGTCGGTTCGCATCCAGATTTGCTTCTGGACGGGGCCGTCCACTTCGAAGGCGAGATCGCCGTCGTCCAGCCGTATGTCGCGGGCTTCGAAGCGGGGGCCGGGGTCCATTGCGGCCAAATCGTCTCAGGATCGGAGGCGGCGAAGAGCCAACCGTGTGGGGGTGCGGACGCGCCGCCGCTTGCGTCTATCGTTCGCGCCGTGGGAGACCCAACCGCAAGGGCTGCCGTTCCCTCTTCGGCGCCCACCACCCTGTCGCTCGTGATCCCCGCCTTCAACGAGGAGGCGCGGCTCCCCAACCTGCTCGAGACGCTGCGAACCAGCGGACCCGCCGCGGTCGAAGAGGCCGGAATGGAGCTGCTCGAGGTGCTGATCGTCGACGACGGCAGCACCGACCGCTCGCGCGAGATGCTGCGGGCGGCGGCCGACCGGGACCCACTGCTGAAGCCGGTGCTGGACTACGAGCGCAACCGCGGCAAGGGGGCGGCCTTCGCCTCCGGCGCGCGGCGCGCGCGCGGCGACTACGTGCTGCTGGCCGACGTCGACCTCTCGCCGCCGTTGAGCGAGCTGCCGAAGCTGAGCGCCGCGATCGAGCGCGGCGCCGACATCGCGATCGGCTCGCGCGCCGTGCCGGGGGCGGTTGTCG
>DASWMG010000048.1:0-4450 GCA_036399875.1 Solirubrobacterales bacterium | reverse complement strand
AAAGGGCACCGAGTAGGGGATCTCGAAGAGCGGGAAGTCCTGGGCGAGCGCCTCGTCGACCATTGCTTTCGGCAGCTTCTTGTGGTTGAAGCCGGTGCCGAGGCCGAGGCCGGCGAGGTTGTGCTCGGAGAGCAGCCTGATGTAGGCGCGCTGCTGGGGGGCGGTGGTGAGCGGGATGCCGGTCGTCAGCATCAGCTCGCCGCCCGACAGCCACGGCGTCGGGTCCTCCAGCTCGGAGATGTGGACCCAGCGCACCGGCGACTCGGCCGAGTCGATGCCGGCGGCGAGGTCGAGGTCGAGCTCGGCGAGCAGGCTCTGGACGGTCAGCACCCGGGCCTACCTGGTGACCCGCTCCCAGGCATCCGTGAGGACCCCGCGCAGGACGTCGTGGATTTCTTCGAACTGGGGCGTGTCGGCGATCAGCGGCGGCGCCAGCTGGATCACCGGGTCGCCGCGGTCGTCGGCGCGGCAGATCAGGCCGCGCCGGTAGAGCTCGCCGGAGAGGAAGCCGCGCAGCAGGTCCTCGGACTCGGCGTCGTCGAAGCTCTCCTTCGTCTCCTTGTCCTTGACCAGCTCGATCGCGTGGAAGTAGCCGGCGCCGCGCACGTCGCCGACGATCGGCAGGTCGCGCAGCGACTCCAGCATCGCGCGGAACTCGCCCTCCTTGGCGCGCACGTGGCCGGGCAGGTCCTCCTCCTCGAAGGCGTCGAGGTTGGCCATCGCGACCGCCGCGGCCACCGGGTGACCGGCGAAGGTGAAGCCGTGGGCGAAGGAGGCGTCGCCCTGCATGAACGGCTCGGCGACGCGGTCGGAGGCGATCAGGGCGCCCATCGGGGCGTAGGCGGAGGTGAGGGCCTTGGCGACCGTGACCAGGTCGGGCTGGAAGCCGTAGCGCTCGCAGCCGAACCAGTGGCCGAGCCGGCCCCAGGCGCAGATCACCTCGTCGGAGATAAGGAGCACGTCGTGGCGGTCGCAGATCTCCCGCACCCGCTGGAAGTAGCCATCCGGCGGGACGAAGCAGCCGCCGGCGTTCTGGACCGGCTCGAGGATCACCGCGGCGACGGTGTCGGGTCCCTCGAAGACGATCCGCTCCTCGATCGCGTCGGCCGCCCAGAGCGGGTCGCGGTCCTCGGGCCAGCGGTAGACGTTGGTGTTGGGGACGTGACAGCCGCCCGGCACGAGCGGCTCGAACTGGTAGCGCAGGTCGGTGATGCCGGTCGCCGAGAGCGCCCCCAGCGAGGTGCCGTGGTAGGCGATCTCGCGGGCGATCGTCTTGTGCTTCTGGCCTTTGCCGTTCACGCGGTGGAAGTTGCGGGCCAGCTTCAGAGCGGACTCGACCGCCTCCGAGCCGCCCGAGGTGAAGAAGACCCGGTTGAGGTCGCCGGGTGCGAGCGAGGCGATCCGCGCCGCCAGCTCGATCGCCCGCGGGTGGGCGTAGCTCCACAGCGTGTAGAAGTCGAGCTCTTCGATCTGGCGCGCCGCCGCTTCGGCGAGCGCCGGGCGGCCGTGGCCGCCGTTGACGCAGAACAACGCCGAGAGGCCGTCGAGGTAGCGGTTGCCGCGGTCGTCGTAGACGTAGGAGCCCTCGCCGCGGACGATGATCGGGATCTCCGCGCCGTCGCCGTAGGCGCCCATCCGCGAGAAGTGGAGCCAGAGATGTCGCCTGGCCAACTCCTGGAGGTCGGTTTGGACCGCTCCGCTCGTCTGCGAGGCAATGGCCATGCGGGTGCTCCTCTCTTCTACGACGTTCTGGATAACGCTAGAGGCCGTTTCGCCGCTTTGCAATGGTCGTCTCGTCAAGGACTTGGCCATCGACTGTACAGATTGGACATAATGACCCCCTCGCTTTGGTGACCCCGCCCCTTGTCATGCCGCCACAGCGGCCATACCGTCCATAGAGACGACTCCACCAAGGCAGCACGGTCCAAAGCACGGTCCAAAAGAGGAGGTGGAAGCCACGGTCCCGAGCGTCGAGCTGGAGAAGGTGACGAAGCGATTCGGCGACGTGGTCGCCGTCGACGGCGTCGATTTGGAGCTTGGCGGCGGCGAGTTCTTCACCCTGCTCGGGCCGAGCGGCTGCGGCAAGACGACGACCCTGCGCATGGTCGCCGGATTCGAGCGCCCCAGCGAGGGCCGGATCCGGATCGAGGGCGCCGACGTCGCCGACCTGCCGCCGCACCGCCGCCCCACCAACACCGTCTTCCAGAGCTACGCGCTTTTCCCCCACCTCAGCGTCGAAGACAACGTCGCCTACGGGCTGAAGCGCAAGAAGGTCGCGAGGGACGAGATCCGCCAGCGGGTCGCGGCCGAGCTCGACCGGGTCGGCCTCGCCGCCGAGGCGAAGCGGCGGCCGGCGCAGCTCTCCGGCGGCCAGCAGCAGCGGGTCGCGCTGGCGCGGGCGCTCGTCAACCTGCCCAAGGTGCTGCTGCTCGACGAGCCGCTCGGCGCCCTCGACCTGAAGCTGCGCAAGGGGCTGCAGGTGGAGCTGAAGCGGATCCAGCGCGAGGTCGGGATCACCTTCGTGTATGTCACCCACGACCAGGAGGAGGCGCTGACGATGAGCGACCGGATCGCGGTGATGAACCGCGGCCGGGTCGAACAGGTGGCGACCCCGGAGGAGGTCTACGAGCGGCCCGCGTCCACCTTCGTCGCCGGCTTCATCGGCGTCTCCAACCTGATGCCGGCGGTGGTCGCCGGGCCGGGCGAGGTACGGCTCGACCACGGGCCCGCGGTCGCGGTCCCCTCCGATGGCCTGGCGCCGGGTCAACGCTGCCACGCCGTCGTCCGCCCCGAGAAGCTGCGGATCGAGGTGCCCGGCGACGCCGCGGGGCCCTCCAACGGCGCGCCTCGGGTCGAGGGGACGGTCGAAAGCTCGCTCTACCTCGGTACCTCGACCCAGGTCGTCGTCGACCTCGGCGACGGGGTGCGGATGACGGTGTTGGTGCCGAACGCCAGCGAGGCGGATCGGCAGCGATTGCCGGGCGGCGGCGCCCGGGTAGCGCTGAGCTGGGATCCGGAGCACATGCACCTGGTCCAGGAGAGCACGCAACTACAGAGAGGTGAGTCGGATGAGGATTCGTAACTCCAGGCTGGTCGTGGCGCTGGCGATTTTTGCCCTGACCCTGGGCCTGGCGGCCTGCGGCGACGACACCGTGGGCGGGGGCGGCAATTCCGACGACGTGACCACGGCGAAAGCGGGCCGCGCCACGGGCGATCTGACCATCTCCAACTGGCCCGGCTACATCGACCCCGGGCCGAAAGGCACCGTCGCCGAGTTCGAAGACGAAACCGGCGTCAAGGTCGACTACATCGAGGACATCAACTCGAACGACACCTTCTTCGGCAAGCTGCAGCCGCAGCTCGAACAGGGCGAGTCGGGCGGGCGCGACATCTTCGTCGTCGCCGACTACATGGCGAAACAGATGTACGACCTCGGCTACCTGCAGGAGATCGACAAAGCCGACCTGCCGACGGTCTTCGAGAACCTGCTGCCCACCCTGGAGAGCCCCGGCTTCGACCCGGAGCGCAAATTCTCGGTGCCGTGGCAGAGCGGCATGACCGGGATCTGGGTCGACACCTCCAAGGCGCCTGAGATCCGCTCGGTCAACGACCTCTTCGACCCGAAATACAAGGGCAAGATCACGATGCTGGAAGAACTTCGCGAAACGGTGCCGCTGGTGATGCTCGCCGAAGGCGCCGACCCGGCGGAGGCCAGCGCCGACGAATGGCTGAAGGCGATCGACAAACTCAAGGGCGCCGCCGAGTCAGGCCAGATCCGCCGCTTCGGCGGCAACGAGTACACCGAGGACCTGACCGCCGGCAACATCGTCGCCGCGATCGGCTGGTCGGGCGACGCCTCACTGATCGAAAACAAGAACGCCGAATGGCGGATGCCGACCGAGGGCTGCACGATGTGGTCGGAAAACATGGTGATCCCTGTGGGTGCTCCGAACACGGCGGCGGCGATCGAGTGGATGAACTTCGTCTACGAGCCCAACGTGGCGGCCGACATCACCGAATACGTCGAATACATCTCGCCGGTCGAGGGAGTCAAAGAGATCCTCGGGAAACGCGGGTCGGAACTGGCGGAGAGCGAGATCGTCTTCCCGACCGAGGATTTCACCCGCAACTGCACGGGCCAGAACACGCCGCCGGAACTCGAACGGGTCAACGAGGCGTGGCAGGACGTGCTGACCGGGTGATCGGGTGAGCGCATGGGCCTGAAGCAGCGCCTGGTCCCCTACTGGCTCCTGGGACCGGGCCTGCTGTGGCTCGTCGTCTTCTTCGTCGTGCCCATGTACTTCATGGGCGAACTGGCGCTGCGCTCGGGGTCGCTGACGACCGGCTACACCTTCGACTGGGAATGGGCCAACTTCTCGGCCTCGCTCTCCGGCCACTCCGACCAAATCCTGCGCTCCTTCCTCTACGCCGGCACGGCGACGCTGCTGGC
>DASWMG010000047.1:0-4894 GCA_036399875.1 Solirubrobacterales bacterium | reverse complement strand
ATGGTGCGCAGCGTCCGCGGCCGCCAGGCGACGGTAGATCTCAACCGCTTCCTCACTTGCGGCAGCGCTTTCCTCCCGTCTCCCCACCTGGCTCAGGCGATTCGAGAGGTTGTTCAGCGCGTAGGCGAGGTCGGGCTCGTGGGCATCGGGATCGGCGGTCGCAAGCCGACGGTAGATCTCGACGGTCTCCTCGATCGGCGCGAACCCGTCATCGCGCCGCCCGACCTGAGCCAGGCGATTGGAGAGGGTGCTCAGCATCGCGGCGAGGGCCGGCTCGTGGGCGGTGGGATCGTCATCGGCGAGGCGGCGCTGGATTGCGACCGCCTCTTCGGCCGCCGCCAGCCCCTCTTCGCGCTGTCCCACCATCGACAGGTGGTTCGAGAGGTTGTTGAGCGAGCGGGCCAGGCCGTGTTCGTGCAATGCCGGCTCCCTCGCCACGAGCTGGCGCTTGTTTTCGACCTCCTGAAGGCTCAAGGTGGCCGCGAGGGGGTCGAGGAGGAGGTTGGAGCGCTCGGGCATCAAGCCCAGCGCCCCGGGCAGCACCTTGGCATCGACCTCGATGGCGCTGACGGCGCGGTCGATCGCGGCGGCGACGGTCATCGCCTCGCCGTAGAGGAGGTCGTGGTCCACTTCCGTCGTCGCCTGCCGCACGGCGATCTGGCAGAGCCGGGGGAGTTGGGCGCTCAACACGGGCTGCACCGCCGCGGCGAGCTCCGGGTGGTCCGATGCCGCGCGAGCGAACACCTCCAACGGCCGCGTGACCCCGGTCGAGGCGGGCCCGGCCAAGACGCCGGCGAGGACCGACGGCTGATCGGCGAAGGTCTCCGCGACGAGGTGCTCGCCGACCAGATCGGGTTCGAGGGGGTTCCACCATTGCGGCCCCGGATACTGGTCGTGGACCCATCTCGCGAGCAGCGCGAGACGCTCGGCCTTCGAATCGACGAGATCTGGCAGCAGGCGAAGCAGCTCCACCGCCTCGGCCTCGCTCTTCGCGTCGGAGAGCGTCGCGAGGCCGACGACCCGCCGGGCCAGCACGTCGTCGCCGAACAGATTCGGGGCGCTGGCCCTCCAGTAGCGTTCCTCGTGCGCCAGCAGGTCGTCGAGCAGCTCCGTCCTGGTCGTCGGCGGCGCCTCGTCTCCGTGCACGGCGAGATACGCGGCGATCACGACCAGAAGGGGACTGGCGAAGATCTCCTCGTCGAGGGCGGGCGGCGTTGGCCGGACCGCATGGGGCTCTCCGCGGTCGGCGAACGCGCCGGACGCTGCTTCGAACAGCCGCCCCCGCTCGTCGAGCGCCAGCGGGGCGTCGTCGAGCACGCTCACCGGGCATTCGTCGATCAGCGAGTCGAGCATGCCGCTGCGGTTCCGCAAGCGCTCGGCCCAATCGGAGGTCCGCCGAGGGCCGGCGCGGACCAACAGCAGGACGCGCACGGGCTCCTCGCTGGTTGCGCGGGCGGCGAACAGCGGCAGCAGCCGCTCCAGCTGCTCGGCCCTCGACTCGGCGTAGTCGACGATCACCAATCGCGCGACTGGAACCGCGACGAGCGCGTCGAGCGCCGCGGGGTCAGCCGAGTTCGAGAGGAATCCGCACAACCAGTCGCTCGTCTCGACTCGCTCGCACAGCTCGACGCCGAGCCGGGTCTTGCCGCTTCCCCCGTGCCCGCCGATCAGGCGGCTGGCGAAGGGCGCGTCGCTTCTCAACCAGGCTTCCAGCTCGTCCACGAGTCCCTGCCGGGCCGCGTACGGAACAACGCCCGATCGCGCCCGGACCAGGCGTGCCGGAGAGCGGACATTCGCTGCCACCGGCAGGCACGCGCGTTCCAGCGGAATCGAGCGGGACTCGCCCTGGTGGACGATGACGAATGAGTTTTGAACGCCCTGGAGCTGGACGTTGTGATGGCCTCGGATGAACTGGCCTGCCACCGAGCTGCTCTCTGCTAATCGGAAGGCCGGGGCGTCCGGCTCTCGCCCGGGCGGGCCTGGAACGTCACGCCCACCTCGCTGTCGGCGACGCCGGCCACCTGCACGATCTGACTTCCGTGCGCGACCTGGTCGATCGAGCCGACGTCGATCCCCGAGGCCTGCGCCTCCGCAACCAGCGCTTCGAGCTGGGGGCGGAGGTCTGGCAGCGCTTCCATCCTCTGGTCGAGCACCTGCGCGAGCTCGCGCACGCGGGTGGCGCTGTCCGGCGCGTCCTCGAGGCGCTCGAGGGGCTTGCCTCCCTCCGGGTCGCCCGAGAGCAACTGCCTCACTGCCTCCAGCGTTCGGCGCAGCACGCCTTCGCCTTGCTCCAGCGCTTTGTCCCCGGCTCGGTCGAGAGCCTTTGCGACGAGGGCCGCGACGACGACGCCAAGGGACGCCGGCTCGATCATCCCGACCTCTCGCGTTCCAATCCAGAACTCACCCGCCAAGCCTTCCACATCCCGGCGCACCGCGCCCCGGCGCCGTGCGCGGCGGCTAGCCCTGGACGACCGGCAGTGGCGTACCGCTGACCGGGGGCGCTTCGGCCGGCGCCGGGGTCGCCTGGAGTACGGGCAGCTCCTGCGGGGTCGCGGCGACGATGCCGCGCGCGGCCTGGCGGATCGCCTGCGAGGCGGGGGCGTCGGGGTGGGCGGTGACGAGCGGCGTGCCAGCGTCCGCGTGCTCGCGCAGCGGCTCGGAAAGCGGCACCTTGCCGAGCAGCGGGACGTCGAGCTCGTCGGCGAGCAACTGACCGCCGCCCTCGCCGAAGATCGTGAAGCGCTCGCCGTCGGGGGTCGTGAAGCCGGACATGTTCTCGATCGCGCCGATGATCTCCAGGTCGAGTTTGCGCGCCATGTCGGCGGCGCGCTTGGCGACCGTCTGCGCGGCCGGCTGCGGCGTCGTCACCACCACGAACTTGGCCTGGGGGAGGAGCTGGGAGAGCGTCATCGAGACGTCGCCCGTCCCGGGCGGGAGGTCCAGCAGCAGGTACTCGAGCTCGCCCCAGGCGACGTCCTCGAGGAACTGCTGGATCGCCTTGTGCAGCATCGCGCCGCGCCAGACGACGGCCGAGTTCTCCTCGACGAAGAAGCCGATCGACATCACTTTGACGCCGCCCGCCGCTTCCAGCGGCAGGATCTTGCGCTCCGCGTTGACGTCGGGTTTGCGGCTGACGTTCAGCATGCGGGGGATCGAGTAGCCGTAGACGTCGCAGTCGAGGGCGCCGGTCGGGTGGCCTTCGGCGGCCAGCGCCGCGGCCAGGTTCGCCGTCATCGTCGACTTGCCGACGCCGCCCTTGCCCGAGGCGATGCAGATCACGTTCTTGACCTGGGCCAGCGCGCCGGCCGGCAGCTTGCCGCGGCCGAGCGCTTTCTGCAGGTGGCCTTTCTCCTCGTCGGAGAGGACGTCGAAGCCGACCGCGACCGCGGTCACGCCGTCGAGCTCGCCGACGCACTGGCGCACCGCCTGTTCGAAGTGGGCCCGGATCGGGCAGCCGGCGGTGGTTAGCGAGACGACCACGTCGACCCGGCCGTCGTCCTTTATCTCGATTGAGCGCACCATGCCCAGCTCGACGATCGAGCGGCGCAACTCGGGGTCGATCACGGCCCGCAGCTTCTCGGTCACCTGGTCGGGGGTCGGCAGCGCCATCGCGGCCATTCTCGCAAAGCCGCGTCTTCCGGCCTCCGCGGGGGGGAGAGATCGGCCCGCCAGCGCCTTAACCCTCCAATGCCGTCGAGCGAGGGAGGGAGATTTATGTCGGGAGCGCGAGTGGGGACGATCCGGGTCGTCGGGCTGGGCGTTTGCCTGGCCCTGGCGCTGCTGCTGCTCGGAGCGCGCGAGGCGAACGCGGCCAAGTACAGCGTCGCCCAGTGCGGCTGGTACGTCGGCTCGGACGCGAACTGGTGGGACTCGACCGGCGGCGCCAAGTTCCGCTCCGACGGTTACTGCGTGCCGCCAGCAGGCCAGGACCCCTTCGACGGCGCCCACCTGAAGAGCTTCACCCGCGGGGGCGGGACGGTCTCCGGCACGCGCTACGCGCGCTGGCGCTGGCAGGCGCCGGCCGGCACGGCGATCGCACGGGTGAGCGGGACCTGGTGGCACGCCCTCCACGACGGCATGCAGCAGCGGCTCGGCGTCGGCACCTGGGGCGGCGGCTTCTCTGTCCTCGCGGCGGCGGGGAGCACCGACACCACGCCGCGCAGTTTCGTCTTCGGGATAGAGCCGCCGCAGCCGGCGTTAGAGGACCGGTTGCTGTGCGCGAAGCCCGAGAGCGCCTGGTGCGGCATCGACGCGACCTCGTGGTCGGGGTTGCGGGCGCTGACGATCACGATCGAAGACAACCACGTCCCCGGCCCTGGCTTGGGGGGCGACCTCAGCACCCCCGGCTGGAAACGGGGCGTCCAGAACGTCGACTTCGGCGGGGCCGACACGGGGGGTGGCGTCCGTTTCGGCGAGACGACGATCGATGGCGCCCGGGTCAACCTCACCGAGTACGGCTGCGCCAAGGCGCTGATCGGCAGCGAGTGGCGAGGAACGACGATGCAGCCGTGTCCAAGCAGCGTCAGCGGCCGCGTCCCGGTCGCCACCACGGCCTTCAGCGACGGACTCCACCGGCTGCGCCACTGTGCCACCGACTTCGCTGGCAACGTCAACTGCACCGCCGAGCAATCGCTCGCGATCGACAACACCCCGCCCGCCCACCCGCGCGACGTCTCGCTCGCCGGCGGCGGCGGCTGGCGCCGGGTCAACGACTTCGACGTCTCGTGGGTCGATCCGCCTCAGGGTCCGGCGAGTCCGGTCGGCGGCGCCTCGTGGCGGATCTACGGGCCGGCTGGCTTCGACGGCGGCGTCCGTTTCGCCCCCGGGCGGGGGATCGCGGCGCTTCCGAACCGCTCGGTCCCCGCGCCGGGCACCTACTCGCTCGAGCTGTGGC
>DASWMG010000046.1:0-8693 GCA_036399875.1 Solirubrobacterales bacterium | reverse complement strand
CGCATTCGGCTTCGCGGCGACGGTCGAATCGGAAGGGTGCACGCACGTCCTGCACGTAAACGAAAAGCTCTCGACCGACAATTATCGAGCCGCTTGGGACGTCAGCTGTCCCGCCGGCAAATCGATCAAAACAGTGGCCGGCACCTGCAAATTCGAAGTGCAATCGCAATCGGGGCGGGAACTGGTCGACCTGATAGACGACACAGCGGCGACGCCGAAAAAAGACATCACATTCCGTCCGACAGTCACGGGTATCTCCTATGGGGTCACGCAGGACGGCTTCGGCTGCCCCTTCAACGGCGTCGGCGAAAAAGTCGGCGCTCAGTACACGAGCAACGAAAACATCACACTCACAGGGCAGAGCACGACGGAACCGGCGGAAAAGATCGACGTCGAAGTCGCCGACTAACGCCCGAGCGCCGGGGGGCGCCCCCGCGCTGGCGCGCCCCGCGCTGGCGCGCCCGGCGCCGCCCGCGGCATACGCTGCCGCCCATGGTCATCGCCCTCGACGGCCCCGCCGGGGCCGGCAAGTCGACGGTCGCCCGCGCCGTGGCGGCCGCGCTCGGCTTCACCTACCTCGATTCGGGGGCGATGTATCGCTGCGTGGCGCTCGCCGCGCTTAAGCGAGGGGTGGACCCCGAAGACGGCGAGGGCTGCGGCGAGCTGGCGCGCTCGCTGCGGATTGAGCTCGACGGCGGCCGCGTCGCCCTCGACGAACGTGACGTAAGCGCCGCAATCCGCACCCCTGAGGTGACCGAGGCCGCCTCGCGCGTCTCGGTCCACGCCGGCGTGCGCGAGGCGATGGTCGCGCGGCAGCGCGAGTTGGTCGCGGCCGGCCGCTACGTCGCCGAGGGGCGCGACATCGGCACCGTCGTCAGTCCCGACTCTCCGCTCAAGGTCTTCCTCACCGCGTCGGAGGAGGAGCGGGCCCGGCGGCGCGCCCTGGAGACCGGGGAGAACCTGGACGCGGTCCTCGGTGCCCAGCGCGAGCGCGACCGCCGCGACGAGACCCGCGAGCTGAGCGCCCTGCGACCGGCCGAGGACGCGGTCGAGATCGACACCACCGGTCTCTCGCTCGATGAGGTGGTCGAGCGGGTCGTCGCGCTTGCCCGCGAGAGGAACCTGGCGTGACCCGCCTGCCCACCGTCGCCGTGGTCGGCTTTCCCAACGTCGGCAAGAGCACCCTGGTCAACCGCCTCGCCGGCGGTCGCGAGGCCGTCACCCACGCCGAGCCGGGCGTCACGCGCGACCGCAAGCGGGTGCGCTGCGAGTGGAACGGGGTCGCCTTCGAGCTGCTCGATACGGGCGGCATCGACCTCGCCGACCCCAGCGAGTTGGCCGCCGACGTGCAGCGCCAGGCGCGGGTCGGGATGGCCGAGGCGCAGGCGATCCTGCTCGTCGTCGACGGCCGCGCCGGCCTGCGGGCCGGCGACGCCGAGCTGGCGCGGACCCTTCGTGGTGCCAACGTCCCCGTCCTTGCGGTGGTCAACAAAGCCGACCGGCCCGGCGACGAGCACCTCGCCGCCGAGTTCCACGCGCTCGGGCTCGGCGACCCGCTTCCCGTCTCGGCCACCCACGGGCTCGGCAGCGGCGACCTGCTCGACCGGGTGGTCGAGGCGCTCGGCGACCAGGCGCCGCCGCCCGCCGACGACGATGCGGTCCGCGTCGCCGTTATCGGCCGCCCCAACGTCGGCAAGTCCTCGCTCGTCAACGCCTTCCTCGGCTCCGAGCGGGTGATCGTCTCCGACATGGCGGGAACCACCCGCGACTCGATCGACACGCCGGTGGAGGTAGACGGCCGCGACGTGATCCTGGTCGACACCGCCGGCCTGCGGCGCCGCTCCAAGGTCGCCGGCACCGTCGACCACTACGCCCAGTTGCGCTCCGAGCTGGCGGTCGAGCGCGCCGACGTCGCGATCGTCGTCTGCGACGCCACCGAGGGGGTCACCTCCGAAGACCTGCGCGTCGCCGAGCTGGCGATGCGAGCCGGCTGCGCGACCCTGCTGGCGCTCAACAAGTGGGACGTGGGGGAGACCGACGTCGACGACGCCCGCGCCCGGGTCGAGCGCAAGCTGCGGCTGCGGCCGGCGGTGATCACCTGCTCGGCGACGCGGGGGCGCAACGTGGACAAGCTGCTGCCGAAGGCGCTGGAGCTGGCCGACCGCGCCGCCGAACGGATCCCGACCCCGGAGCTGAACCGCTTCGTCGGCGACGTGGTTGCGAAGACGCCGCCGCCGAGCAAACGCGGCCGCCGCCTCAAGCTGCTCTACGCGGCCCAGATCGGCGAACGGCCGCCGCGGATCGCGATCCAGGTCAACGACCGCAAGCTGATCGCCCGCGAGTGGGCCTACCACCTCGAGAACCGGATGCGCGAGGCCTACCGGTGGGAGGGGGTTCCGCTCGTCATCGACTTCGTCCCCCGGACCCGCCGCGGCGATCGAGACAAGTGAAGCGGTCGTAAAACGGGGCAGCGCCGGTCCTCAGCCGTCCACTACTCTTTCGGCCATGCCGGGCGAGCCACTTGCGGAGGGCGAGTACCTCTTCACGTCGGAGTCGGTGACCGAGGGTCACCCCGACAAGGTCTGCGACCAGATCTCCGACGCCGTGCTCGACGCTGTGATGGCCGAGGACCCGGGCGGCCGCGTCGCCTGCGAGAGCCTCGTCAACACCGGCATGGCAGTCGTCTCCGGCGAGATCTCCACCGACGTCCACCTCAACGTGCCCGAGATCGTCCGCGAGACGGTGCGCGACATCGGCTACGACCACGGCGACTACGGCTACCACTGCGACCACATCTCGGTGATCGTCTCGCTCGACGAGCAGTCGCCCGACATCGCCCAGGGCGTCGACCAAGCGCTCGAGACCCGGGTCGATCCCTCCGACGACGACGAGCTCGACGTCGCCGGCGCGGGCGACCAGGGGATGATGTTCGGCTACGCGACCGACGAGACCGAGGCGCTGATGCCGATGCCGATCCACATCGCCCACCGGCTCGCCGAGCGGCTGGCGGCGGTGCGCAAGGACGGCACGCTCGGCTACCTAGGCCCCGACGGCAAGACCCAGGTCTCGGTCCGCTACGCCGACGGTCGCCCGGTCAAGGTCGAAAAGCTCCTGATCTCCACCCAGCACGCCGCCGAAATCGACTCGCAGGAGCGGATCAAGGGCGATCTCTGGGAGAGCGTCGTCCTTCCCGTGCTCTCGGCCGAGGTGCCGGGGATGTACGAGGAGGGGCCGCTGCGCGACGAGTTCCTCGTCAACCCGACCGGCAAGTTCGTGATCGGCGGCCCGGTCGGCGACGCCGGCCTCACCGGCCGCAAGATCATCGTCGACACCTACGGCGGCATGGCCCGTCACGGCGGCGGCGCCTTCTCGGGCAAGGACCCGTCCAAGGTCGACCGCTCGGCTGCCTACGCGGCTCGCCACGTCGCCAAGAACGTGGTCTCCGCCGGGCTTGCGCAGCGCTGCGAGGTCCAGGTCGCCTACGCGATCGGCGTCGCCCATCCGGTCTCGCTGATGGTCGAGACCTTCGGCACCGGCAAGCTGCCCGACCAGGAGATATCGCGTCTGGTCGAAGCCGAGTTCGACCTGCGGCCCGGCGCCTTCCGCAAGTACCTCGACCTGCACCGTCCCGTCTTCAAGAAGACCGCCGCCTACGGCCACTTCGGCAGAGACGACGCGGACTTCACCTGGGAGCGCACCGATCGCGCCGACGCGCTGCGCTCCGCGGCCGGCTCAGAGACGGCCGGCGCGGTCTGAGGCCCCGGTCGCCCGGTCGACGCTCTCGACCACGTCCTCCGGGTCCGCCACGCCGCTGAAGACGAAGTTGTAGTCGTCGGTGGCGGCCGTGTCGAAGTCGACGTCGCCGATCTGCATGACCCGCTGGTAGACGGACTGGCGGTAGTTGACGTTCTGGACCCGCTCCAGGCGGGTCTCCTGGACCTCGCGCGAGACGATGCCGCGCTTGATGTTGAGGCGGCGGTTGGTGATCGTGTACGTGGTCGCGACCCGTTTGACGAAGCCGGCCAGCACGGTCAGGCCGACGACGGCGAGGACGACGAGGAAGACGGTTCCATCGTCGTCGCTCAGCAGCGCCGCCAGCAGGCCGGCCGCCGCCGCGAACAGCATCCCCTTCAGGTAGAAGCCGAGGATCGCCCGCCAGGACGGGTGCCCCTGGAAGATCACCTGCTCGTCCGGGCTGAGGTTGAGACCCATCGCGGCAGGATATCCGCCGTCCGCGTACCTCCATACCGTCCGGCGGATGGCGATCGCCAAGGTTGAGCCGCTGACCACCGCCCGCGCCCTGCGCGGGCCCTTCGACTACCGCCTGCCGCCCGAGATGGCCGACCTCGAGGTCGGCAGCGTCGTCCGCGTCCCCTTCGGCCGCCGCCGCCGCACCCTCGGCGTCGTCGTCGAGCTGGCCGAGACCTCGGCGCTGCCGCCGGAGCGCCTCGCCGAGCCGCTGGAGGCGCTCGAGGCCGGCGTGCCGCCCGAGCTGGTTCGGCTCGGGCTCTGGGCGGCGCGCGAGTACTGCTCGACGCCGGCCCGTGGCCTGGGGCTGGTGCTGCCGCCGGGAACCGGCAGCGGCGGCCAACGCGTGCGCAAGCGCACCGAGCTGCGGGCCGAGCTGACCGCGGCCGGGGAGGAGGCGCTGGCCGGCGTCGGCCGGCTCGGCACCCGCCAGCGAGCGGCCCTGGAGGCGCTGCGGGCCGGCGAGATGTCGGCCTCCGAGCTGGCGGCGGCGGTCGGGGCCGATCGCGGGGTGCTGCGCCGCCTCGAGGAGCGCGGCCTGATCGCGACCCGCGACTCGCGCCTGCGGCGACGACCGCAGGCGGTCGAGGTCGGGGCGCCGGGCGGGCCCCCGGAGCTGCTCGCCGAGCAGGAGCGTGCCGTCGACGCGATCGTCGCCGCGCTCGACGGCGAGGCGGGCGCGGCGCGCGAGCTGCTCCTGCACGGCGTCACCGGCTCCGGCACGACCGAGGTCTACCTGGCGGCGGTCGAGGCGGCACTGGCCCAGGGACGGGGGGCGATCGTCCTGGTGCCCGAGATCGGGCTCGCCCCGCAGGCCGTGGCGCGCTTCCGCGCCCGGCTCGGCGACCGGGTCGCCGTCCTGCACTCGGCCCTCTCGCCCGGCGAGCGCTACGACGAGTGGCTGCGCCTGCGCGAAGGCGAGGCCAGCGTCTGCGTCGGCCCGCGCTCGGCCGTCTTCGCCCCGGTCGCCGACCTCGGCCTGATCGCGATCGACGAGGAGCACGACCCCTCCTACAAGCAGGAGGGTGACCCCAGCTACGACGCGCGCACGGTCGCCCGGCGGCGCGCCGTCGAGGCGGGCGCGGTGCTCGTCGCCGGCACCGCGACGCCGCGGCCGGAGTCGTGGGTCGAGCTGCCGCGGATCGAGCTGCCGCGCCGCGTCGACGGCCGCCGCATGCCGCCCGTCGAGGTGCTCGACATGCGCGAGGCCGACCCGCGCTCCGGGCCGGTCCACCCGGCGACCTGGGAGGCGCTCGACCAGGTGCGCCGCGACGGCGCCAAGGCGATAGTGATGGTCAACCGGCGCGGCTTCGCGCCCTGGCTGACTTGCCGTTCCTGCGGCCGTCACTGGGGCTGCCCCAACTGCGACGTCTCGCTGATCGTCCACCGGCACGCCGGCCGCCTCGTCTGCCACCACTGCGCCCACGCCGAGCCGCTGCCGCGCGAGTGCCCCGATTGCCGCTCGACGACGCTCTCGCGCGCCGGCATCGGCAGTGAGCAGCTCGAGACGTTGTTGGCCGAGCGCCTGGCGCCGATGCCGGTCTTCCGCCTCGACTCCGACGTGGCGACGGGCAAGGGCGCCCACGCCCGCATCCTCGCCGCCTTCGGCGAGGCGCAGAGCGGCGTCCTGGTCGGGACCCAAATGGTCGCCAAGGGGCATGACTTCCCGGAGGTCACGCTGAGCGCGATCGTCGACGCCGACGCCACCCTGCGCTTCCCCGACTTCCGCGCCGCCGAGCGCACGTTCGCGATGGTCACCCAGCTCGCCGGGCGCAGCGGCCGCGGCGAGGCGGGCGGCCGCGTGATCGTGCAGACGCTGGCGCCGGGCGCGCCCAGCATCGCCCACGCCGCCGGCCACGACTCCGCCGCCTTCCTCGCCGAGGAGGTGCAGCGCCGCCGCGCCCTGCGCTACCCGCCCTTCTCGAGTCTGGTGCGGGTCGTGTTGCGGGCCGAGGACGAGGGCCGCCTCGACGCCGCCGCGACCCGCCTGGCGGCGGCCCTGCGCGAGGCGCTGCCGGCCGACGCCGACCTGCTCGGCCCCGCGCCGATGTTCCGCGTCCGCAACCGCCACCGCCGCCGCCTCCTCATGAAGACCGACGAGCGCGAGGCGACCGTCACTGTCGTCCGCGACGCCGTCGAGCGCCTCGCAAGCGATCGCGCCGTCCGCGGGGTCGCACTTTCCGTGGACGTGGATCCTCAGTAGGGGGCTAAGGGGGAGAGATTTAGTCCCCAGTGCCTCTTAGAGGGGATGAATCTGAGCGACGTAGGAAGCTTCGCGCTGATCGGCGGGGTCTTGGTCGAGGCTGGCGTCCGGGTGGCGAGGCTCCTCGGCCGACATCCGACCGCCGACGGCTGGCGGGAGGGCATGTTCGTGGGCGCCTGCCTCGGGCTGCTCTACTGGTTTTCCGAGAGGTGGTGATCTAAGATGCCGAGCATGTTGGAGCGAAGGTTGTTGACTGCATCGATCGGAGTACCCCTGACGCTGGGCTTGGCGATGCTCGACGTCCAGGGACTCCTCGCCTTTGTCGGTCTTTCGGGGGTCATCTTCGTTTCGGCGTTCGCCGGGATAATGGCCGAACCCTGGCTCCGGTCGCGCCGCCACCACACCCAGAGCTGAGTCGCACAGCTAGCGCGTCGCTCCGCCCCTTTGCCTCCATACAATCGCTCCGATGAGCGACGAGGGGGCCGTCAAGGCCGAGGGCGAGCGCGAGGCGCGCGAAGCGGAGCTGCTGAAGCGCCGCGAGGAGGCGCTGGCGCAGGTCGTCAAGTTCGGCGATCCGGTGTTGAAGAGCAAGGCCTCGCCCGTTCGCGAAGTCGGCTCGGCCGTTCGCTCGGAGGTCGAGCGGATGATCGCGATCATGCGCGACGGCATGGGCGTGGGCCTCGCCGCGACCCAGGTCGGAATCCTGCGCCGCCTGCTCGTCTTCCAGGCCGCCCCGGGCGAGCCGACCGCCCTAGTCAACCCGGAGGTCGAGTGGCTCTCCGACGAGCTCGTCGTCGCCGAAGAGGGCTGCCTCAGCCTGCCGCGCGTCGCCCTCGACGTCGAGCGCCCCCTGCACGCCCGCGTGACCGGGCTCGACCTGGAGGGGGACGAGGTGACGATCGAGGCCTCGGGCCTCGAGGCGCGGGTGATCCAGCACGAGATCGATCACCTCGACGGAGTGCTGATCCTCGACCGGGCGCCGCGCGACCAGCGCAAGGGGGCGCTGCGCGCGCTGCGCGAAGGCGGCAGCTACGCGCCGCCCGACGCCGTCGAGGACGAGCGGAGCGCGGAGGAGCACCGCGAGCCGCGAACCGACGCGTGAGGACCGTCTACCTCGGCACCTCCGACTTCGCCGCGACGGTGCTGCGGCGACTCGCCCACTCGCCGCACCGCCCGGCGCTGGTCGTGACGCCCCCCGACCGCCGCAAGGGGCGCGGCCGCCGGAGCGGCCCGCCGCCGGTCGCCGTCCTGGCCGGCGAGCTGGGCATCGAGCTGCACCAGACCGAGAACGTCAACGACGATGCCTCGGTGGAGCGCGTGCGGGCCGCGCGGCCGGAGGCACTCGCGGTCTGCGCTTTCGGCCAGCTGATCCGCGAGCCGCTGCTCGCCGAGCCGCTCCTCAACGTGCACCCGTCGCTGCTGCCGCGCTGGAGGGGGGCGGCGCCGATCGAGCGGGCGATCATGGCCGGCGACGAGGAGACCGGCGTCAGCATCATGCGGCTGACGGCAGGGCTCGACGCGGGCCCGGTCGCCCTGCAGGAGCGGATGGCGATCGAGCCCGAGGACGACTTCGCGGCGCTCTCGGAGCGGCTCGCGGCGAGCGGCGGCGATCTGCTGGTCCGCGCGCTCGACCTGAAGGCCGCGGGAAGGCTGGAGCTGCGCGAGCAGGACGAGGCCGGGGTGACCTATGCCGAGAAGGTCGATTCGGCCGAGCGCCGCCTCGACTCGGCTCGTCCCGCCACGGAGCTGGCCCGCCAGGTGCGGGCGCTGACCCCGCACGTCGGCGCCTACCTGGAGCTCGACGGGGGCGAGCGGCTCGGCGTGCGCCGGGCGCGGGCGGTGGAGGGGGACGCCGGGACCGGAGAGGTCGTCGCGGCGGACGGCGAGCTGCTTGTCGGCTGCGGCGAGGGGGCGCTGTGCCTTGAGGTCGTACAGCCGCCGGGTGGCAGGCCGATGGACGCCGACGCCTATCTGCGCGGCCACCCGGCGCCGGTTCTGGCGTGAGCGCGGCGGCAATCTCTCCGGCGCGCCGGGTCGCCTTCGACGTCGTTCGCGCCAGCTTCGAGCGCGACGTCCACACCGAGCGCGCCTTCCGCGAGGGCGCCGAGGTGGCCGGCCTCGACGGCCGCGATCGCGCCCAGGCGCAGCGCCTCGCCTACGGCGCCGTGCAGCGGCGCGGCACGGCCGACGCTGCGATCGAACGTCTGGCGGGGCGCTCGATCCGACTGCTCGACCCGCCGGT
>DASWMG010000045.1:0-5291 GCA_036399875.1 Solirubrobacterales bacterium | reverse complement strand
GTGGTGGCTCTACTTCGACGTCGTCGCCCTCGTCGCGGCGCGCAGGCTGGAACGAGCTCCGGTGGGGCGCACCCAGAACGAGATGGCGCGCGACTCCTACTCCTACCTGCACTTCCCGATGATCGCCGGGATCGTCCTCGTCGCGCTCGCGATGAAGAAGACGCTGGCCCACGTCGGCGACCCGCTGGAGCTGGTGCCGGCCTTCGCCCTGCTCGGCGGCGTCGCGGCCTACCTGCTCGGCCACGTCGCCTTTCGCTACCGCCACATCCACACGATCAACCGGCGACGGCTGGGGCTGTCGGTCGTCCTGCTCGCTCTCCTGCCGCTGGCCGTCGAGCTGCCGGCCCTCGCGATGCTGGCGATCGTCACCAGCCTGGTCTGGGCGCTGATCGCCTACGAGACGCGCCTCTACGGCGAGAACCGCACGCAGTTGCGGCGCCGGGAGCGGGCGGAGATCTGAGCCGGCTTCACGCCGGGGTTTACATATCTCTGTTCGGTATGCTTTCGGATCGGACGCAGGCGCGTCCCTAGGAACGGTTATCCCAGGCGGGATGACGCGGAAAAAAGGAGTTGGAATACATGGCGGAGCTACGCCCGCTTGAGGAGCCGAGACAGGTTTGCCTCGAGTTCACCTACAACATCGACCAAGCGTGGATCAACAAAATGATCGACGACGAGGGAGTCAGGCCGTCCTCGAAATGGAAGGTCGAGTTCGACCTTAGCGAGGTTGCGTCGGCCGATCTACGGCGAAGGCTCCGCCTCGCGTGGGAACACTACGGAGACTCGGAGGACTACCCGGTACTGCCCTCCCCCACCGAGGACCCCGTCGAGTTCGCGGAGCAGTACGAGAGATGGCGGACGTCAACCGAGCTCGAGAAGGCTGCTGAGGAAAAGGAGGCAAAAAAGACGACGGAAATTCAGAAGGCTGAAAGTGCCGCTTTCGCGGAGGAGATGTCGTCATGGGTCGCCGAGCATGGCTCGAAGCGGCTGAAAGTCGCCGTTGAACGCAACTACAAGTCGAACCGCACCTATGCCCGAGAGAGGGCAGCCGCTGAGTTTCCGGAATTCTGGGTCGACACCGCCGAACATCTTGAGTGGGAGGAGCGGGTCGACCCCTCAGAAGAGGCGCTCGACCTCGAGGTCCGAGTACGAGAATCGATCAAGAGCCTGGGTCTCGATAGCAAGACCGATACGAGAATTGTTTGGCTCACCGAGGCACCCGGGGCGGTCGACGAGATCCTCGAGGAGGCGGGCGAAGTATTCGAGCCTCAAGAGGCGATAGTCGTGTCTCCCTACCTGCATCGCTACGCCCTCGCCATGCCTGTAGATGAGAACCATCGGGTGCGAGTGGAGGCGGACGATTGACGCCGCCAACTGATAGCCCCGGAACCGAAACCGCCCCCTCAGCCCCGACCTGGATCCGACTTTCAGCCGCGACCACCGCGCCCGAGCTCATCGACATGCTCGAAAGGTTCGAGTCACTCGATCACCCAGCCGGATTGGCCGCCGCGAAATTTTTGAGATCCGAAGCGCTGGCCAACGCCGCGATGACGAGGACTCATCTCCTCCTAGCGGACGACCGGATCGAAGGCTTCTTCTCCTTGTCGTCTGCTTCTGTTCGGCTCTCGGGAAGGTCGATCCGCAGCCTCGGTCTACGCACAGCCATCACGACCATCCCAGCAATCCTGATGACCTGGGTCGCTCGGCACCGGAACAGCGAGGTCAGCGGTCTGGAGCTAGTGGAGACCGCTTTCGCTCTCGCGAGGGAGTCCGCACTCAACGTAGGCGCTGCCGCCTTTGTCTTGGACCCGTGGGACGAGCGTGTTGCGGAGATCTGGCGAAACGAGCCTTACCCCTTCCGCGACTCCGAGCAGGCTCGTAAGAACAAACCGCCGAGACTCTGGGCCCCCCTCGATCCGCGCTAGCTGTCCATCCGGCCCGCGGAGCGCATCTTGTGTAGTCGCTCGTCGGCGGCTTTGGCGAATCGGCGCAGCTTCGAGTCCTGCCGCGCGCGGCGAAACTCCCCCGCATCGATCTCGGCGACGGGGCTCTCGACCTCGCTCGCGGAGGCCTTGTCTCGGATCGCGGCTAGACGATCCAGCGCTTGCGCCATGTTGTGCTCCTTTCGACCAATCCGACAAGCGTTTCGGCTCAGCGGACGGAAAACCTTATAAGGCAGAGTAGCGGTCGCCTCCCTAGGGGTGGTCCCGGGTCGAGATCGACGCTAGGCGGTGGAGAGGCCGATCGCCAGCAGCGGGAAGGCCGCGAGCACGCCGAGGAAGGCCCCGATCGCGAGCCCGGTGCGGGCGCCGGTGCTGCGCGAGCGAGCGCCCGAGATCAGCCCGACGAGGGTCGAGAAGAGGGCGATTCCGAATCCGAGCCAGAAGACGTCGGGCATGGGCGGCGGCAGCCTATCGAACGGCTAGACGGCCGGCGTGCGCAATCGGCCCTCAAACGAGAAGCGCCGGCCCGAAGGCCGGCGCTTTCCCTTGGGTGAGATCTCCTCAGACACCGCGAGGGTGCCTGCGGGCATCCCTCCAAGCTCAGCGATACGCGCCGTGGTGCTCCGCCCTGTCGCCCGCCACCATGCGGTAGATGAAGAGCAGCAGCAAGGCGCCGCCGATCGCGATCAGCCAGGTGCCGATGTCGAAGAACTCATCGAGATCGCCGATCCCGAGAGCGCTCGCGATGAAGCCGCCAACCAAGGCGCCGGCGATACCGATCAGGGTCGTCACGATGAAGCCACCCGGATCGTCACCGGGCATGATCAGCTTCGCGATTGCCCCCGCCAGCAGCCCGAGCACAATCCAACCGATGATTCCCACGGTGAACTCCTTTCGCTGTTTGCAACCCCTTACGGGGCCACAGGTACCCAGCCTGCGATATGGCCGAAACGGATAAATTCGTCCGTGTGAAAATCCTTGCGTTTAGCGATCTGCACCGCGACCTGGGCCAGGCGGCGGCGCTCGTCGGTATGGCGGCCGACGCGGACGTCGTGATCGGAGCGGGCGACTTCGCCTCGGTCCACGAGGGGCTGGAGGAGACGATCGAGGCGCTGGCGACGATCGAGAAGCCGACCGTGCTCGTGCCCGGCAACAACGAGACCGCCGACGCGCTGCGCGAGGCGACGACCGGCTGGAGCGCCGCGACCGTCCTGCACGGCGAGGGGACGACCATCGACGGCGTCGAGTTCTACGGGCTTGGGGCCGGCGTTCCCGTCACCCCCTGGGACTGGAGCTTCGACCTGGACGACGAGGCGGCGACGGAGCAGCTAGCCGCCTGTCCCGAGGGAGCGGTGCTCGTCCTCCATTCCCCCCCGCAGGGCCACTGCGACTCCGGCGGCGACGGCACCCACTTCGGCAGCGAGGCGCTGCTGCGCGCGATCGAGCAGAAACGACCCCGGCTCGCCGTCTGCGGCCACATCCACGAGTCATGGGGCTGCGAGAGCCGCATCGGCGAGACGCCGGTGCGCAACCTCGGGCCCAAGGGCACCTGGCTCGAGGCCTGAGCCCTCCGCGCCAGCCAGATGACCGACGAGCGGAATCCGGCGCCCGCCTTCCACGAGCTGGTCGGCGGGCTCGACTACCCGATGTTCATCGCCACGGCGCGCCGCGACGACGAGCGGGCGGGCTGCCTCGTCGGCTTCGCGACCCAGTGCAGCATCGACCCGCCGCGCTTCCTCGTCTGCCTGTCGGACAAGAACTACACCTGCCGCGTCGCCCGTCGCGCCGAGGCGCTCGCCGTCCACTTCGTGCCGGAGTCGGCCGGGGAGCTCGCGGAGCTGTTCGGGGGCACCACCGGAGACGAGGTCGACAAGTTCGCCCGCTGCGAGTGGCGCGAGGGGCCGGCCGGCCTGCCGATCCTCGCCGAGTGCGACAACTGGTTCGCCGGCGCGATCGTCGCCCGTCACGAACTCGGCGACCACGTCGGCTTCCTGCTCGAGCCGATCGCGGTGAGCAGCGCGGTGCCGCTCGACGAATTCACCTTCCACCGCGCCCGCCGCATCGAGCCGGGGCACGAGCCCTAGGCGGCTCCGCCCGGCCATTACCCCGAGGTAATCGACTCGCCGACCTCCCGCGACTAGTGTCGCTCCCATGGCGACGGCAACCTCCCAGACGCCGGTCGGGCAACTGCTGCGCGAGTGGCGTGAGCGGCGGCGGCTGAGCCAGCAGGAGCTGGCCCTCGACGCCGGCATCTCGGCCCGCCACCTCAGCTTCATCGAGACCGGCCGCTCGCGGCCGGGCCGCGGCGTGCTGCTGCGCGTGGTCGAGCACCTCCAGATCCCGCTGCGGGAGCGCAACCGGCTGCTGCTGGCCGCCGGGCACGCGCCGGCGTTCCCGGAGCGCTCGTTGGGGGATCGGGAGCTGGCGCCGGTGCGAAACGCGCTCGACCGGATCCTGACCGCGCACGAGCCCTACCCGGCCATGGCGATAGACCGTCGCTGGGACGTGGTCGCGAGCAACTCGGCCATGGGCGTACTGGCCGGGTGGCTGGACGAGGACCTGCTCGTGCCGCCGGTCAACGCGCTCGAGGTCGGCTTTCACCCGCGGGGCCTGGCGCCCTGGATCGTCAATCTCGCCGAGGTGCGGGCCTACTTCCTCGAGCGGATCGAGCGGCAGATCGCGATGACCGCCGACGACCGCCTGGTCGAGCTGCGCGAGATGGTCGCCGACTCCTCGGCGCCGGGGCGCCAGGAGCTCCCGCCCGACGAGGCCGCCGCCCGGGAGATCCTGGCCCCGCTGCGACTTCGGACCGCCGAGGGGCAAGAGCTCTCCTTCCTCGGCACGGTCGCGAACTTCGGCTTCGCGGGAGAGGTGACGACCTCGGAGCTCTCGATCGAGCTCCTCTTCCCGGCGGACCGGGCCACCGCCGAGTTCTTCGAGGGAGCCCACCGCGACGGTCGGGATCGGATACCAGCAACCAGAGGAGGCGACGGACATGAGTAGACCCGGAATCGGACAGTGGATCGCGGGCGCCGGGGGCGTGCTGCTGATCGTCTCGCTGTTCCTGCCATGGGTGGACGCGGGCGGCGCGACCCAGACCGGCTGGGAGCTCTCGACGATGGCCGACGTCTTCTTCCTGATCGCCGGGCTGGTCGCGATCGCCTCGACGGTCACCGGCGGGCGAATCGGCCTCTTTCGCCCCGACGTGTCGGTGAACGGAGCGGCCGACATGCTCGGGGTCGTGGCGACCGTCCTCCTCGCCTGGCTCCTGATCTTCGACCTCCCCAGCGGGAGCAGCGCCGAGCCCGGCCTCTACCTGGCGCTGGTGGGAGCGCTCGCGATCATGGG
>DASWMG010000044.1:0-4571 GCA_036399875.1 Solirubrobacterales bacterium | reverse complement strand
CTCATTTTTCGGCCTCCTCGAACTGGAGCGAGCGTTTGGCGATCTCGGCAATCGACACGTCGAAGGCAGCAGCGATTCCCTTGACCGTCTGCCACGTCGGGTTGGCCTCCCCCCGCTCGATCAAGGACAGCGTGTTGAGGGCCAGTCCCGCTTTCTGCGCCACGGCTTCGAGGCTCAAACCGCGCTTCCGACGCAGCTCCCGAATCGCCTGACCCAAGGCGGGTTGAGGGTGAGGCGTTTTTCGTCCAGTCGATTTCAAGGTATGTCTGGAAAGCGTGGTAGGCTGCGGCCTCAAACATAAGTGGGGCCGCGCGCTGGAACGCCGGCCCCGTGGCGACCGGCACAGGTGACCCAGGCCGGCCGCAGCGGGAACGGTAGCGATGCGCCGGCTCCAAGAAGCGGCGACCCGCCGTGCGTGAACACGACGGGCCGCCTGACCACAAGGAGAGTGGACTCCTCATGGCTAGGACCAACCCTAGGGACGACGGCAACCCCGTTGTTCTCACCATCCCCCCGGACGACAGCCGATTCATGCGAGGCGTCATCACGATGGCGCGGGACGGCATCCGCGACGAGCTGACCGAATACCCGCAGGACCTCCGTGAACCGGCTCGCCTCCACCGCGAAGAAGCGGCCTACGAAAAGCTCCTGACGGCGCTCGACGCCAGCGCGATCGTTCCCGACGGCGAAGTCCTGCGGATCCTCACCGACCTGGCGGAGACGATCGACCGCGCCAACGAATACGAGCGGGTCGTCGCCGAGCACGCCGCGCTGTTGGGCCTCAGGGATCAGATACGCCTCGGGCGGAACGGCTGATGGAAATCGCTCGGCGCTTCGGCGCGAATCTCGCCAAGGCCCGCGAGAGAGCCGGCGTAAGCCAGGAAGAGCTGGGCATTCGCGCCTCGCTGCACCGAACACAGGTGGGGAGCCTGGAGCGCGGCGATCACCTTGCTCGCATCGACACCCTGGCCAAGCTCGCGGGAGCGCTGGGGGTGCCGCCCGGCGAGTTGCTTGACGGGATCGCGTGGCGGCCCGGTCACGCGCTGGCAGGCGGCTGGCAGGAGTCCAACAGTCGCCCAGAGGAGACCAGAGCCGCAACCCGCAGCTCCCGCACGTAAGCATGGAGCAGCACCGAAGCGCCTATGGAGGTTCACGCCCAGGCCATAGCTCGGACCCCTTCTCCCGACTCCGAGACCTCGCCTCAGCACCGACCTCTGACCCCCGACACATTATGAACCCGAACTGGTGTTCGTTTTTCGTGCCTGAGAGCGGGAGCCTTCCTCGGCCTCATCGCTTGACCTTCGGTCGGGCGTCCCACTGCCGATTGTGGCGCGGCTGCGCCGCGCGTTCGGCAGGTGGGAAGGCCCTCCCTGATTTGGCCTCCGGCGGAACCTGGACGAACAGGCCGGGGCGCTCGCGGCGTGGATGTGACGCGAGAGGCATGGGTAGGAAAACCGCCCAGCCGCCGTTCTTCACCGAGCGCAGCCTCGCCGATTACCTGTCCGTCTCTGACCGCACCGTCCGCAACTGGATCAGGCGCGGCCAGCTCCCCAGCTACAAGCTCGGCGCGGCCCGTCGGATCGACCCCGCCGACGTCGAGGACTTCCTCGCCCGCCACCGGGACGAGGCGGCATGAGGCGAGAGTCGCCGGTCAAGCGCCGTAACCCGTCGGGCGAGATCGTGTGGCTGGCCCGCTACACGGGCAGGGACGGCAAGCGGCGTGTCGCCAAGCCGAGCTGGAACCGCGGCAAGGGCACCTTCAAACGGAAGGGCGAAGCGCAGAAGGCGATCGACGAGGCTTACGGCCTCTCGGATCGACCGGACACGTTGGGCGACTACTTCGAGACGTGGACCGAGCGCCACCCGCGCTCGGAGCGAACCAACGCCACCAACGAGCACCGGATCGGCCGCGTCGCCGACGTAGAGATCGAGGGCATGCGATTGGCGGACTGGCCGATGCGCGAGTTGCGCCGTCGTCACGCCTTGGCCCTGATCGACCACATGCTCCGGGTCGAAGGCCGAGCCACCACGGGATCCGTCGGCATCCTGCGCTCCCTCTCGGCGATGGCTGAGGACGCGATCACCGATGAAGTCTGCGACCTCAATCCCTTCAAGGGCGTGCGCATCCGCGCCAACGACCCGAGGGCCAAGAAGAAGCCGAGACCGATCCGCGTCTTCAGCTTCGAGGAGATGCACCGCTTCGCCAAGGCCGCTGGCCGGTACGAGGCGATGGTCCGCGTCTTCACGGACTGCGGCCTCAGGCTGGGTGAGGTCCTGCCACTGCGTCGCGAGGACTTCGAAGGCGAGACGCTCCAGGTCTGCCGCACGGCGCACGAGGGTCAGATCCTCGAGGGCACGAAGACGGACCACGGCGAGCCCGACGCCGGCCGCGTCGTCCCCGTCCCAGCGACCCTGGCCTGGATGCTCGAAGCCCAGATCCGACTAAACGGCGACGACTGCGAGCTGCTCTTCACGACGCCGAGGGGCCGGCTCTGGCGCGAGCGCACCTTCTACCGCGACCTCTGGAAGCCTGCCCAAGAAGCCTCCGGGCTAGACATCCGCCCCCACGAGTGCCGCCACAGCTACGTCACGCATCTTCGTGCGGCCGGAATAAATGACGCCGACTTGGCCGAGATCGCAGGGCATCGAATCGAGACGATGCTGTCTCGGTACGTCCACGCCCCGCATGAAAGCATTGCTCAGGTACGCACTGTGATCGGATGATGAACGCTCTTGGACCAGCCGCAGGGCTGTCATGGCATTATCCGCAACCGTGAATGCCGAGCGCTTGCACGCGATCGTTGAGAGCCTTAAGGCTGAGGTAGCAGAGACGAACTATCCGCAACTGCTGGATCAGTTGGTTGAAGGCCTGAAAAGTTCTGTCGAAGCACCGAACAAACCCGGCCCGCAGGAACAGGCGAGTAAAGCGCGCGAACAGCTGCACGCTGTCTTAGGAGATGCAGCTAGCAATGACTTTTCTCCCGCTTGGCGACAGTCGCTCGAAGAGATGGGCATTGCCGACCTTCTCGGCGAGTCATTAGCTGAAGAAGTTGAGCGCATCCTTTCCGCGAACGAGGTGACGCCGACTGCGGCAGCAAACGAACTAGGCGAAATTCGGGAACGCGTTCAGCGCTTGGTATCAGCGCTCGACCAGGTTTCATCAGCTTTGACGTTTCTTCAAATAGGGAGAGAAGAGCTATCTCCGGGGGATTTTGAGGTTGGCTTCTTGATCCCGCGGTCGGAGGTCGACAATGGTCTAGGTCAGCTAGGTAAAGAGTTCATGAATCTAAAGCGGATTGTCGCGCCATTTAGCGAGCTAGCAGGCGAGAGTCGGCCGGAAGTCGAAGTGCGATCCATTTCTTCGTCGGAGTTCCAGGTCTTCTTGGACTCTGCGCCCGGCACCGCCGCTTTGATCACGGTCGCGCTTGAGCGCCTCACGAGGATTTACCAGCAGATCTTGGATATCCGCTTGAAGCATCAGGAGCTCTCTGAAGCTGATGATGTCCCAGATGAGGTGCTCAAACCCCTCGCAGACCACGTAAGCGAGCGAATAGAAGCCGAGATTTCGGACATAGCTGATGAGGTGGTGGAAAAGGCGACCCTTGTCGATGAAGCGCGGCTCAACGAGTTAAGAACCGAGCTGAAGCATCAACTCAGTGCCTTGGCCGATCGGATCGACAGGGGGTTCAACGTCGAGGTTCGGGCCGGTGAAATCCCAAGGTCTACCGACGATGAAATCGATGAGGACGACAAAGATCGTGAAGTTCGCGAGGCGGCCGAAACTGTTCTTAAGGCGCGGAAGAGCCTTGAGTTCATGAATGTTTCCGGAAAGCCGATCCTCCACTTGGAGCAGCCCGAGGACCCGACGGACGATAACGGGACGACCGACGCGGGCTGATAGGCCTCTGGCTTTGGCCGTAACTGTTGAGTCGCATCCTGGCGACATCTCCGTCCGGAATCGCTTGCTGGTGCGGCGGTCCGCCAGCCTACGAAACCGAAGGTCACAGGTTCGAATCCTGTCAGGCGCGTTCCGCTGCCTTCCTCGGGAGGCCGCCATTTTCTCGGTGTCTGATCTGCGCTGTGGGAAGGCGGCAGACAAGGATCTGTTTTGCCTTCTGTGTCCAAGCGTCGCGAGTCGCGACTACCCTTTGACGCTATGACACTGACCGAAGAGGCCCTCGTCGCGGAGGCTGGGCGCAGGCTTATCGCGGCCGCTCCGGAGGCGGATGTCATTCTGTTTGGCTCGCGGGCGAGGGGTGAGTCTCGTCCGGATAGCGATTTGGACCTGCTCGTTATAGAGCCCGACTTCGAGCGCCGCGGGGAGGAGTACGGGCGGCTCCGCAGGGAGCTTCGGGGCCTCGATGTAGCGATTGATCTGGTGATCTACCGCAAGCGCGAGGTCGAGAAATGGCGCAACGTGCCCGGCAGCTTCCTTCATCGGGTGCTCGGGGAAGGCCGTGTCCTCGCCGGAGCCTGATCTCTCCGAAGCGTCCCGCATACTCTCAAGAAGGCGGAAGAGGACGCGACGGCGGTCCGCGAGTTCGCGGGCAACTCGGAGATCGCTGACAGCA
>DASWMG010000043.1:0-12694 GCA_036399875.1 Solirubrobacterales bacterium | reverse complement strand
ATGCGGCAACGAAGGGCCAGCACTCGGGCCGCAGCAGGGCGGCGGCGAAGCCTAGCCAAAGGGCGAGCCGCGGGCGGTGCTCCAGAGCCGCCGCGACGGCGCCCAGCACCAGTGCGACAAGCAGCGGCTCGGAGAGACCGCCCGCGAACTGGCGCGCCGGGGGCGTGAAGGAATCCGCGGTCAGGGCGACCGAGCCGGTCGCCAGCGCCGCCGCGACGAAGCGCCAGCGGCCGGCGTCCTCGCCGGCCAGCCGCCCCGCCAGCCAGCCGGCGAGCGGCGGCGCCGCCAGCCAGCCGCTCCGCGCCACGAGCAGCCACCCCTTCGGCGCCGCGTCGCCGAGCAGCGCCAGCGGCGCGTCGATCAGGACGGGCAGCGGCTTCCAGGACATCCCCTCGGCGGTCGCCAGGTCGAGCTGAGCCAGTTCCTGCCCCCAGACCAGCCAGCCCCACGGGTCGTAGAGCGGCTGGTAGGGCAGCAGCAGTGAGAGCCCGGCGAGCGCCAGGACGGCGCCGGCGCCGAGCCACAGCGGTCGCGGCACTAGAGGGCGACCATCGCTCAGGGCACGGCCGCGCCGCGCTCGCTCAGCAGGTAGACCGGGACCGCCGCGACCACGAGCAGGAGCAGGGCCGGCAGCGCGCTCGCCTCGTAGAAGCCGAAGCTGGTCTGGGTCCAGATGTCGGTAGCGAGCGTTTCAAAGCCGAGCGGCGCCAGGATCAGCGTCGCCGGCAGCTCCTTCATCGCGTGCAGGAAGATCAGCGCGGCGCCGGCGAGGACGCCGCCCCGCGCCAGCGGCGCCGTCACCGTGCGGAAGACGTCGGCTCGGCTGCGGCCGAGGCCGCGCGCCGCCTCCTCGACCCGGGGAGAGACCTGCAGCAGCGAGGCGGCGATCGGGCCGATCCCGAGCGGCAGGTAGTGGATGGTCAGACCGAGCACCAGCAGCGCGGTCGTCTGGTAGAGCGGCGGCACGAGCCGCGTCGCGAAGAAGACCAACGCCAGCGCGACGAGGATGCCGGGCAGAGCGTAGCCGGCGTGCGAGGCGCGCTCGACGACGCCGCTGAACCGGTTCGGGTGGCGGACCGCGAGCGCCGCGACCGCGAGCGCCGCGACCGCCCCGGCCAGCGCGGCGCCGGCCGAGACCAGGAACGAGTTGCCGCCGAGGGCGGCGGCGCGGGAGAAGCTGGAGGAGCCGGTAGAGATCCCCTCGCTCGCCCAGTAGAGGAGCACCGCGACCGGCAGCACGAAGGCGATCGCGACGACGACCGCGCAGAAGAGGAGCGCCGGCCAGCGCCAGCGCCCGAGCCGGTAGGGACGGGCAGGTCGCAGCGTCCCCGGACCGAGCCGGTGGACCACCCTGGCCGAGCGCAACCGCGAGCTGAGCAGCAGCAGCCCGAACATGACGATGACCAGCACCGCGCCGAGGCTGGCCGCCGCGGTGCGGTCGAAGCTCGATTTGTAGGCGACGTAGATCTCCCGCGTGAAGGAGTCGAAGCGCAGCAGCGAGACGGCGCCGAAGTCGCTGACGACGTAGAGCGCGACGAGCAACCCGCCGGCCGCCAGCACCGGCCACAGCTGCGGCATCACGACGGTGCGGAAGACGGCGAGCGGTCCGCGACCCATCGCCCGCGCCGCGTCCTCGAGCTGCGGATCGATGCGGCGCAGGGCGCCGCGCAGCGGCAGCAGTACGAGCGGATAGGTGAAGAGGCTGAGCACGAGCCAGGCGCCGCCGAAGCCGTAGATCGACGGCAGCCGCTCGACCCCGAGCGCGTCCTGCAGCATCCCGTTGGGCCCGAGCGCGGCGACGAAGAGGTAGGCGCCGACGTAGCTGGGAATGACGAGCGGCAGCGTGCAGAGGGCTGCCCAGACGCGACGCCCCGGCAGGTCCGTGCGGACGGTGAGCCAGCCGATCGGCAGCGCGATCGCCACCGCCGTCGCCGTCACCGCGGCGGCGAGGCCGAGCGTCCGCACCAGGATCGCGGCGGTGCGCGAGGTGAAGGCGTCGGCGAGCGCGTCGGCGAGGTCTCCGGCGACGACGATGAGCAGATAGGCGGCCGGAAGCACCGCCACGGCGGCGACGAGCAGGCCGGCGGCGTTCAGCCAGGCCGGCGCCGGCCGGGTCGCGGTCACCGCGTGCCGTCCCCCACTAGAGCGCCCCCGCTTCCTGCATCAGCTCGATCGTCGCCTGCAGCTGCTCGAGCTCGACCAGCTCGCCGCTCACGTTGGGAATCGTCGCCAGCGGCACGCTCAGCGACGGATCCGGCTCGACGCCGCGGGCGAGCGGGTACTCCTTCGAGCTGGTCGTGAAGAAGGTTTGGCTCGGCCGCTCCAGCAGGGACCGCACGAACTCCGTCGCTTCATCCTTGCGATCGCTGGAGTCGAGCACGCCGACGCTGGTCAGCAGCATCAGCGAGCCAAGCCCGCCCGGGGGGAAGTAGACGTCGACGGGGTAGTCCTCGCCCTCGGCGGCGATCGCCTGGGCGACGTAGTAGTGGTTGATCAGGCCGACGTCGACCTCGCCGGCGGCGATCGCGTCGCGGATCGCCACATTGTCGGGGAAGTCGACGGCGTCGTTGGCGACCATCGCTTCCAGCCACTCGCGGGTGCGCTCGTCGCCGTAGCGGCTGCGCAGCGCCGTCACGTACTCCTGCATGCTGTCGCTGGCAGGCGCCCAGCCGACCCGGCCCCGCCACTCGGGCGCCGTCAGCCCGAAGGGCGAGGGCGGCAGCTCGGAGCGCTTCACGACATCGCGGTTGTAGGCGACGACCCGGGCGCGTCCCGTTACCCCGACCCAGCGTCCCTCGGGGTCGCGGTAGCGGGCGGGGACCAGGCGCAGGACGTCGGCGGGCAGCGGCGCCAGCAGGCCGGCGTCGGCGACCGCGCCGATCGCGCCAGGCTCCTGAGCGAAGAAGACGTCGGCCGGCGAGGCGTCGCCCTCCTCGACCAGCGTCGCCGCGAGGTCGGCGGTGTCGGCATAGCGGACCTGGACATCGCGGTCGGCGGCGGCCTCGTAGCGATCGACGGCGCCGCCAATCGCGGCGGGAATGCGCCCTGAGTAGAGGGTGATGCTCTCCGTCTCCGGCTCGCCCGGCCCGCCGCCGGAGCTTTCGGTGTCGAAGCCGCAACCGGCCACTGCGAGTACGGCGAGGAACGCGGCAACCGCCGGGAGGCGCCGCCAGGGGCGTGGGAGTTCCTTCATCTGCCTGCCTTCTGAGGAGATCGAGTTAGGTTGCCCTAATCTTAGGTTTTCCGTTGGTGACGCAGGTTTCCGACATAGACGGCCCTCCAACCGAGCCCGCCGACGCGCCCGCCGAGCGCGGCGCCGCCCTGCGGCTGCGCGGTCTGCGCAAGGCCTACGGCGACGTGGTCGCCGTGGACGGCATCGACCTGGAGATCGAGGCTGGAGCGACCTGCGCCCTGCTCGGGCCGAGCGGCTGCGGCAAGACGACGACCCTGCGCCTGATCGCCGGCCTCGAGACCCCCGACGAGGGGAGTGTCGAGATCGGCGCCGAGACCGTCTCGACCCCGCGCAGCTCGCTGCCGCCCGAGCGGCGGCGAATCGGCATGGTCTTCCAGGACTACGCGCTCTTTCCCCACCTCGACGTGGCGGGCAACGTCGGCTACGGCCTGGGCCGGCGACCTGATCGCGCACGGGTCGAGGCGATGCTGGAGACGGTCGGCCTCGGCGGCCTCGGCGGGCGCCACCCTCACGAGCTCTCCGGCGGCCAGCAGCAGCGGGTCGCCCTCGCCCGCGCCCTGATCACCGAACCGCGCGCCGTCCTGCTCGACGAGCCGTTCTCCAACCTCGACGCCGGCCTGCGCGAGAAGGTCCGGCGCGAGGCGCGCGACATCCTGGCGAGCCAAGGCGTCACCGCCGTCTTCGTCACCCACGACCAGGAGGAGGCGCTCAGCGTCGCCGACGTCGTCGCGGTGATGAACGAGGGGCGGATCGAGCAGGTCGGCACCCCCGAGGAGGTCTACTCGCGCCCGTCCACCCGCTGGGTCGCCGGCTTCCTCGGCGAGATCGAGGTGCTGCCGGGGACCGCGGAGAACGGCTCGGTCAGCTGCGAGCTGGGGCGGCTGCCGAACCGCAACGGCCTCAGCGGCGAGGTCGACGTGCTGATCCGGCCGGAGTCGGTCGCCGTCGGCACCGTCGAACCCCCCGACCGCCGCGGCCAGGACGCCACGGTCGTCTCGCGCAACTTCTACGGCCACGACCAGTTGATCGAGCTGCGCCTCCCCTCCGGCCGCACCGTCCGCGCCCGCCGCCTCGGCTTCCCGGCCTGGCACCCCGGCGACCGGGTGCGGGTCTGGATCGACGGCCCGGCCGACGTGCTGGCCCGGGACTAGCTGCATACTGCGCGCCGTGGCGACGGTGCGCCTCGACATCGAATACGACGGAACCGGGTTCCGCGGCTGGGCGAGGCAGCCGGGACTGCGCACCGTTCAAGGCGAGCTGGAGACGGCGCTCCGGACCGCGCTGCGGGAGCCCGTCCAGCTCACCGTAGCCGGCCGCACCGACGCCGGCGTCCACGCGCTCGGCCAGGTCGCGAGCTTTCAGACCGAGGCCGAGCTTCCACCGGACCTCGCCCGCAGCCTCAACGCGCTCGTCCCGAACGACGTCGCCGTCTCGGCCGCGGCGCCGGCGACCGACGGCTTCGACGCGCGCGCCGATGCCCGCTCGCGCAGCTACCTCTACCGCGTCCTCGCCCGCCGCTCGCCCAGCCCCTTCGAGCAGAGCCGCGCCCTCTGGTGGCCGCACCGCCTCGACCGAGGGGCGCTGGACGCCTGCGCCGCCGCCCTGCCAGGAACCCACGATTTCACCGCATTCACCCCGACCCAGACCGACCACGTCCGCTTCGAGCGCGACGTCTCCGTGGCCGAGTGGACCACGGAGCCGACGCCGGGCGATGGCGAGTTGCTCACCTTCCGCATCACCGCCGACGCCTTCATGCGCAACATGGTCCGCGCCCTAGTCGGCACGATGCTGGGCGTCTCCTCCGGCCGCTTCACGGTCGACCAGTTCACCGAGCTTCTGGCTGGAGCCCCCCGCAGCCAGGCGGGCGACACGGCCCCACCCCACGGCCTCTACCTGGAGTCCGTCTCCTACGACTGAGCCGTGGGAGCGGTTTGAGGGAGGGCGGGGGTCTCCTCGAACGGGCGGATACTCAAAACGCCGGCCTCATCAGGCCGGCGATTGTCCGGGCGAGGAGACCCCCGCCCTCCCCCCTACACAAGCTCGAGGTAAACCATCTCCGTCGAGTCCGACTTCCGCGGCCCCAGCTTGACGATCCGCGTGTAGCCGCCCGGCCGCTCCACGTACCGCGGCGCGACCTCCTCGAACAGCTTGTGGACGACGAACTTGTCGTTGTGCAGGCTGGCCAGCGCCTGGCGGCGGGCGTGCAGGTCGCCGCGCTTGGCGAGCGTGATCAGCTGCTCGACCTCCGGCTTGACCGCCTTAGCCTTGGCCTGGCTGGTTTCGATCCGCTCGTGCTCGATCAGCTGCTTGGAGAGGTTGGCGAGCAGGGACTGGCGGTGGGCGGAGTCGCGGCTCAGCTTGTTGCGCTTCTTGCGGTGCCGCATCGCTCGTCCCTCCCCCTCCGGCCCTCGCTCAGTCCTGCGCCAGGTCCAGGCCGCGGGAATGGAGGGTCTCGATGACTTCCTCGATCGACTTCGAACCGAAGTTGGGGATCGCGTTCAGCTCGGTGCGGGTCTTGCGCACCAGGTCGCCGACGGTCTGGACCCCGGCCCGCTTCAGGCAGTTGTAGGAGCGAACGCCGAGCTCGAGCTCCTCGATCAGGATCTCGTCGAGCCCGTTGCTGGCGGCCGCGCCGCCGCCGTCGGCGACGGCGCTGCCGAGGCCGTCGGCGGGCAGGGCCGGAGCCGCGTCGCGGGCGGTGAGCTCCTCGACCCGGTCAGGGTCGGTGAAGATCGCCAGGGTCTTGATCAGGATCTCGGAGGCCTCGCGCAAAGCCGCGGCCGGCTCGATCGAGCCGTCGGTCTCCAGCTCCAGGGACAGTTTGTCGAAGTCGGTGCGCTGGCCGACGCGGGCGGTCGCGACCGTGTACGCGCAACGACGGATCGGCGAGAAGATCGAGTCGATCGGGATCACGCCGATCGGCTGCTCGTCGGACTTGTTCTCTTCGGCCGGTGAGTAGCCGCGGCCGCGGCCGATCGTCAGGTAGATCTCGAGTTTGGTTTTTTTCTCGAGCGTCGCGATCGGCGCGTCGGGGTTGAGGATCTCGACGCCGGAGGGCAGGTCGATGTCCTTGGCCTTCACCTCGCCGGGGCCGGTGGCGACCAGCGGCGCCTCGACCTCGTCGGCGTCGGTGTGCATGCGGACGACGAGCTCCTTGAGGTTGAGGACGATGTCGGTGACGTCCTCTTTGACGCCCGGCACGCTGGAGAACTCGTGCGCCACGCCCTCGATGCGAACGCTGGTGACGGCGGCGCCGCCCAGCGAGGAGAGCAGGACACGGCGCAGGCCGTTGCCGAACGTGTAGCCGAAGCCCTTGTCCAGCGGCTCGATCGTGAAGGTGCCGTGCCGGTCGTCGGCCTTGTCTGCGGTGATGCGGGGGACCTGGAAGTCAGTCGTCATGAGTTCCTTGCGTATGCGTGTTTCCGAAAATGGGGACCCGGACTACTTGGAGTACAGCTCGACGATGAGCTGCTCCTGGACCGGTGCCGAGATCTCCGCGCGCTCGGGGTAGCGGAGGATTTTGGCGGTAAGGGAGTCGTGGTCGGCCTGCAGCCAGGCCGGCACGGTCGAGACCAGCTCGGTCGCCTTGCGAATCGTGTCGGTGGCGGCCGAGTCGGGCTTGATCGAGATCACGTCTTCGGGCCGCACCTGGTAGGAGGGCACGTCGACGCGGCGGCCGTTGAGCATCCAGTGGCCGTGGCGGATCAGCTGCCGCGCCTGGCGCCGCGAGGCGGCGAAGCCGAGCCGGACGAGGACGTTGTCGAAGCGCGACTCGAGCAGTCGCAGCAGGTTCTCGCCGGTCACGCCCTCCTGGCGCGAGGCCTTGTCGTAGTAGGCGCGGAACTGGCTCTCGAGCACCTGGTAGTAGCGACGCGTCTTCTGCTTCTCGCGCAGCTGCACCCGGTACTCGGACTGGCGCATGCGACCGCGGCCGTGCTCGCCGGGCGGGTAGGAGCGGCGGTCGACGCCGCACTTGTCGGTGAAGCAGCGCTCGCCCTTGAGGAAGAGCTTCTGCCCCTCGCGGCGGCACTGCTTGCACTGGGCGCCGGTGTCGCGGGCCATCGTTAGACCCTCCGCCGCTTCTTCGGGCGGCAGCCGTTGTGGGCCTGCGGCGAGACGTCCTTGACGGTGGTCACTTCGAGCCCGGCGGCCTGCAGCGAGCGGATCGCAGTCTCGCGGCCCGAGCCGGCGCCCTTGGCGAAAACCTCGACTTTTTCGAGCCCGTGTTCCATGCCCTTTTTCGCCGCCGCGTCGGCGGTGACCTGGGCGGCGAACGGGGTCGACTTGCGCGAGCCTTTGAAGCCGGTCGAGCCGGCCGACTCCCAGACGATCACGTTGCCCTGGCGGTCGGTGAGGGTGACGATCGTGTTGTTGAAGGAAGTCTTGATGTGCGCCTGGCCGTAGGAAATGTTCTTTTTGACGCGGCGGCGGGTGCGCCCTTTGCCCGGTTTTTTGGCTGCCATCGTCTTGCCCCTAGACCTTGCGCTTGCCGGCGACGCTCATCCGGCGCGGGCCCTTGCGGCCGCGCGCGTTGGTCTTCGTGCGCTGGCCCCGGACCGGCAGGCCGCGGCGGTGCCGCAGGCCCCGGTAGGAGCCGATCTCCATCAGCCGTTTGACGTCCTGGGAGCGCTCGCGGCGCAGGTCTCCCTCAACCTCGCGGCGCTCGACCGCCTCGCGCAGCTTCATAACCTCGTCCTCGGTGAGGTCCTTGACGCTCGTGTTCGGATCGACCTTGGTCTCCGCCAGGATCTCGTTGGCGGTCGAGCGGCCGATGCCGAAGATGTAGGTGAGCCCGATCTCGATCCGCTTGTTGACCGGGATGTTGATCCCCGCGATGCGCGCCATCGTCTAGCCCTGCCGCTGCTTGTGACGCGGGTTCTGGCAGATCACCAAGACCGCGCCGTTGCGGCGGATGATCTTGCACTTTTCGCACATCGGCTTTACGGAAGCTCTGACCTTCATCGCTCCGGTCTCGTCTCGAAAACAGGACTCCCGCCTGCCCCAGGAGTCGGGCAAGCAGGCACAACCGGCCCACTGGGCCGAACGGGAAAGATAGCAAGACGACGTCTGCGGGGTGCGGCAGCGCCTGGGACCCGCCAGCCGCGATCTGGCTGGGGAGGACGCCTACCTTCTGGGCGGAACGAGAATCGGCGCGCTCATCATCTTCTGAAGCCTAGCAGTAGTGTTTTGGCACTCCGGAGTCGAAGGGGGGGGAAGTCGTGTTCGCGGCCGATCTCAAACTCGCCGACTGGGCCTCGATCGCCGAGATGGCGCTGGCGGTCATCGCCTTGCTGGCCCTGGTCGTCGCCGTGGTCCAGATCCTCACGGCGCGCTCGGCCGCCCGTCAGGCGCTGACCTACAACTACACGAATCGGTTTTCCAGTCCCGAGCTCTTGCGGTACCACCAGAAGACCGGAGAGCTGTTCGCCCCCAGCGACGACGACGCTGACGAGCGCTACCGGCAATTCCTGGAGCTCAGTCGTGCCGACCAGCTCGCGGCGCTTGTTATCCCCAACCTCCTGGAGGAGCTGGCCGGGATGTACAACCACGGGCTCCTCGACAAGAAGATCGCCAAGGACTTCTTCGGCGAGATCGCCAGGGACCTCTGGGAACACGGTTTCTGGCTGATCGAACGCTGGCGACAAACCGATCCGAGCTACTACGAGCAGTGGGGCTTGATGCTGGCGAAGATGAAGCTGCTGCCGCAGCAAGCCTGACGAGCCGGCTAGTCCTCCTCGTGCCAGGGGGTGAGGATTAGGGGGCCGTCGGCCGTGACGGCGACGGTGAACTCGAAGTGGGCCGCGAGGGAGCCGTCTTCGGAGTAGACGGCCCAGCCGTCGTCGCCCATGCGGACCAGGGGGCCGCCGGCGTTGACCATCGGCTCGATCGCCAGCACGGTGCCCTCCTCGAGTAGCGGGCCCTTGCCCGGCTCGCCGTAGTTGGGGACCTGCGGCTCCTCGTGCATCTCGCGGCCGATGCCGTGGCCGACGAGGGTGCGGATGATCGAGAGGCCCTCGCCCTCGACGCAGGCCTGGATCGCGGCGGAGACGTCGCCGAGGTGGTTGCCGGGCCGCATCTCCTCCACGGCCGCGAAGAGCGAGGCCCTGGTCACGTCGAGCAGCTTGCGCGCCTCCTCGCTGACCGGCCCGATCGGCACGGTGATCGCCGCGTCGGAGACCCAGCCGTCCTTGACCACGCCGACGTCGATCGAGAGCACGTCACCGCGCTTCAGCTCGTAGGGGCCCGGGATGCCGTGGACGACCATCGAGTTCGGCGAGGCGCAGATCGACCCCGGGAAGCCGCGATAGCCCTTGAAGGCCGGCACCGCGTCCTGGGAGCGGATGAACTTCTCCGCCGCCGCGTCGAGCTCCCCGGTGGTGACCCCCGGCCTGGCCTTGGCGGCGAGCATCCGCAGGCAGCGGACCAGCACCTGTCCCGAGGCCGCCATCTTCTCGACCTGCTCGGGCGTCTTGGGGACGATCATCCGGTACACGTCGCCAGGGTGCTGCGCAGCTCCTCGCTCACCTCGTCGGGCGCGGCGCAGCCGTCGATCCGCCGCAGCAGGCCTCGCTCCTCGTAGAAGGCGATCAGCGGCTCGGTCTTCTCGTGGTAGGTCTGAAGCCGGTTGGCGATCACGCCGGGCTTGTCGTCGTCGCGCACGACCAGCTCGCTGCCGTCGACGTCGCAGACGCCCTCCTGCGCCGGCGGGTTGAAATCGACGTGGTAGACGTGGCCGTTGGCCGCGCAGGTCCGCCGCCCCCCGAGCCGCCGCGTCACCTCCTCGTCGCTCGCGTCGATCAGGAGCACCGCGGTCAGGCCGCGGTCCAGCTCCTCGAGCTTGACGGCGAGCGCCTCGGCCTGCGGCACGGTGCGCGGGAAGCCGTCCAGGATGAAGCCCTCGCTCGCCTCGGCGGAGCCGATCCGCTCCCCGATCGCGCCGACGATCACGTCGTCGGGGACGAGGTCGCCCCGCTCCATGTAGGTCTTGGCGAGGCGGCCCAACTCGGTTTCCTCGCGCACGGCCGCGCGCAGGATGTCCCCGGTCGCCCAGTAGGGCAGCCGCAGCTCGTCCTGGAGCCGCTCGCCCTGCGTGCCCTTGCCGCTGCCGGGCGGCCCTAGAAGTACGAGATTCAGCTCAGCCATAGATCAAAAGATGGAAATTGATTTGAGAGTCCGAAAATCAAGCAGGTCGGGGGATGCAGGGAGGGCGACGAGGGGAGCGCACATCGGTGCGTGACCCGAGGAAACCGACCGAAGACCCCGAGATGCGCCGATTTGCAGGGCTCTCAAACTATTTCAGGAAGCCCTCGTAGTTGCGCATCATCAGCTGCGCCTCGAGCTGCTTGACGGTGTCGAGCGCGACGCCGATCGCGATCAGGATCGAGGTCCCCCCGAAGAAGAAGTTGGCGGAGGTCTGGCTGATCAGGATCGTCGGCAGCGCCGCGACGGCGCCGAGGTAGAGGGCGCCCGGGAAGGTCAGCCGCGAGAGGATGCGGTCGAGGTATTCGGCGGTCGGCCGGCCCGGCCGCACGCCCGGGATGAAGCCACCGTATTTCTTCAGGTTGTCCGCCTGGTCGACCGGGTTGAAGGTGACCGCGGTGTAGAAGTAGGTGAAGATGACGATGAAGAACACCTCGCCGAGGACGTAGGCCCAGGTGTTCGGCCCGAAGAAGGCCGCGAAGTCGAGCGCCATCGGCGTGTTGAGCAGCTGGCCGATCGTCGGCGGGAAGGCCATGATCGAAGCGGCGAAGATGACGGGGATGACGCCGGCCATGTTGACGCGCAGCGGCAGGTAGGTCGAACCGCCGGAGGTCATTTTGCGGCCGACGACCCGTTTCGCGTACTGGACCGGGATCCGCCGCTGCCCCTCCTGGACGAAGACGATCGCGACGATCACCGCCAGCGCGATGAACGGCATCATCACGACGAAGATCTGATCGGGATTGGTCCACCAGGCGGTGATGCCTCCCGGCAGCCCCGAGACGATCGAGGCGAAGATCATCAGCGAAATCCCGTTGCCGATCCCCCGCTGGGTGATCAGCTCGCCCAGCCACATCAGCAAGGTGCAGCCGGCGGTCAGCGAGATCACGATCAGCAGAACTTTCGGGCCGCTGAGGCTTCCCAGCGCGTTCTGCCCACCCGCCTGGCTGCCGAAGGAGCGGAAGAGGAAGACGAAGCCCCAGGACTGCGCAAACGCCAGGCCGACGGTCAGGTAGCGCGTGTACTGGGTGATCTTCTGCTGGCCGACCTCGCCTTCTTTCTGCAGCTTCTCCAGAGCCGGCACGACGACGGTGAGCAGCTGCAGGATGATCGAGGCGGTGATGTAGGGCATGATCCCCAGCGCGAACAGCGAGAGCCGTTCGAGCGCGCCGCCCGAGAAGAGGCTGAGGAAGCCGAGGATGTTGTCGCCGGCGAAGTTGTTCGAGAGTTCCTTGACCGCGTCCGCGTCGACGCCCGGGGCCGGGATGAAGGAGCCCATCCGGTAGAGCAGCAGCATCGCCGCCGTGAAGGCAAGCTTCTTGCGGATGTCGGCGACGCTGAAAGCGTTCGCAATAGTCCTGAGCATTACGGCTCCAGAGTGTGACAGGAACCGCCAGCGGCCTCGATCTTCTCGCGCGCCGCCGCGCTGAAGGCGTGGGCGTGCACCTCGAGCTTCTTCGAGACGTCGCCGCGAGCCAGCACCTTGACCGGATCGGAGCGCTTCGCCAGGCCCTTCTCCTTGAGCGCCGCGGGCGTCACTTCGGCGCCGCTGTCGAAGCGCTCCTCGAGGTCGCCGACGTTGACCGGCTGCGTCGTCGTCCGGAAGCGCTCGAAGGGCATCGACTGCTTTTTGTGCGGGCCACGCAGCTTTCGCATCCGCATGTGGATCGGGTTCTGACCGCCCTCGTAGCCGACCTTCTTCTTCGAGCCCGAGCGAGAGCCGTAGCCCTTCTGCCCGCGCCCGGAGGTCTTGCCGAGCCCGCTGCCCTCGCCGCGCCCGAGCCGCTTGCGCGGCCGTTTCGAGCCCGGCTTCGGCCGCAGGTTGTGCAGCCCGATCTCCAGCGTGCGCTCGCTCGGCGCGTCGCCTTTCGGTGCCTTCTCCTTGGAAGTTTTCTCTTTCGCTTTCTCAGCCATCAGTCGACCTCGACCAGGTGGGAGACGACCCGCAGTTGCCCCTGCAGCTGCGGCGAGTCCTTGCGCTCAACGGCCTTGCCGATCTTGCCGAGCCCCAGCGCGGCAAGCGTCGCTTTCTGCGACGGGTTCGTGCCGTTCGCCGAGCGAACCTGCTTGATCTTCACGCCCGCCACTACTGCTCCTCGGCAACCGGCGGCGCCGGCTCTTCGACCGGCGTAGCAGCGCCGGAAGCCTCCGGCTCCACCGGCTCCTCGGCCGGGGCGCCGACATCGGCGGCTGGAGCCTGCGCTGGCTCAGCCGCATCTCCCGCGGGTGGCGTCGTAGGGGGGACCTCCCCCGAGGACGCTTTAGCGACCGGAGGGGGAGGTGGGTCCCCTGCGGCGACAG
>DASWMG010000042.1:0-10020 GCA_036399875.1 Solirubrobacterales bacterium | reverse complement strand
CCGAGATCGCGAAGCGGATCGAAGCGGCGCTGGTCGAGGTGGCCGGCGCCGCGCCCGAGCACTGCTGGGTGAAGTTCTCCGATTCCTCCAAATCGGACTTCATCATCGGCGAAGCGAAGGAGTAGGACTGCCGGCGGGGCGTCCTTGACCGGCTTCCTGTGGCCCGCGACGCGGGTCGCCGCCAACCTGATCGTCCTCGGGACGGCGATCGTGCTCGCCCTCTGGGCGCTCTCGAAGCTGCGCGTGGTCGTCGTGCCGACGATGGCTTCGGTGCTGATCGCCACCCTGCTGATGCCCCCCACCGACTTCCTGCGCCGCCGCGGCATGCCGAGCGCCGTCGCCACCGGCCTCGTCATGGTGCTCAGCGTCCTGGCGCTGGCCGGCGTCTTCGCGCTGATCGGGCCGCCCTTCGTCGAGCAGTTCGACGAACTCGAGCAGAGCGTCGAGGACGGGATCGACGAGGTGATCGGCTGGCTCGTCAACGGCCCCCTCCACCTCCAGCGCAGCGAGATCGACGACGCGATCGACCGGGGAGTCTCGACGCTCGGCGAGCAGAGCGGCACGATCGGGCAGGGCGTCCTCTCCGGGGCCTCGCTGCTGGCGGAGATCGTCGCCGGCCTGCTGCTCCTGGTCGTGCTCGTCTTCTTCCTCGTCCACGACGGCCGCGGCATGTGGGACTGGGCACTCTCCCTCGCCCCCGAGCGCCACCGCGAGAAGATGGACGGCGCCGGCCGCGAGGTCTGGACGGCGATCTCGGGATACATGCGTGGCGTCGCCCTTATCGCCGTGGTCGACGCGGTCCTGATCGCGATCGCCCTGGCCGTGATCGGCGTGCCGCTCGTGGTGCCTCTGATGGTCGTCGTATTCCTCGGCGCCTTCGTCCCCCTGATCGGCGCCTTCGTCGCCGGCGCGATCGCCGCCCTGGTGGCGCTGATCAGCGAGGGGATCGTCGCCGCCGCCCTGGTGGTCGGTGCGATCTTCACGATCCAGCAGGTCGAGGGCGACCTCCTCTACCCCAACATCGTCGGCCGGGTGATCCGGCTCCACCCCGTGGCGATCCTTCTGGCGCTCACGGCCGGCACCGTCGTCGCCGGGATTGTCGGCGCCCTGCTCGCCGTTCCGGTGGCTGCCGCCGCGTGGGTCGCCTACGACTACGTGCGGAGCGGCCCGACCGGCAGGCCGGAGGACGGCGCCGAGGCGGCGCCGCCTCGAGCCGGTGGCTAGCTGCGACTGACGACGATCCGCAACTCGCGGCCGTCGATCTTCGCGGGGGTGCCGTCAGCTCCCTCGTAGGAGACAGCGGTCGCCAGCACCTCGCCGGCAAGGTAGTCCTGGTGCTCGCGGGCGGCGGCGATCAATTCCTCCTCGCCACTGAGAGCGAGCTCGATCCGGTCGGTGATGTCGAGGCCGGCCTCTTTGCGGGCGTTCTGGACAGCGTGGACGATCTCGCGAGCGAGGCCCTCGCGGCGGAGCTCCTCGTCGAGCTCCAGCTGCAGGGCGACCGCGTGGCCGGCCTCCGCCTCGACCTCGTAGCCCTCCAGCGGCTGCAGAGCAAGGGTCACCTCGTCGGCGGTCAGCGCGTGCTCCTCCCCCTCAACGTTGATTCCGACCTGGCCGCCGTCGGCCATCACCGCTGCGACGCGCTGCGGGTCGAGGGCGGCGACCGCTGCGGCAACCTGCGGCATGCGCTTGCCGAAGCGGGGGCCGAGCGCGCGGTAGTTGGGCTTGACCGCGTAACTGACCAGTTCCGCCTCCTCGGTGACGAAGTCGAGCTCCTTGACGTTCAGCTCGGCCTTGACCAGCTCGGCGCGGGCGGAGATCGCCTCACGCTCGGCGTCGTTGGCGACGATCACGGCGCGGCGCAGCGGCTGGCGCACCTTGGCCTTGGCCTGGGCGCGAGCGGCGCGGCCCAGCTCGACCGTGAGGCGCACCGCCTCCATTGCCGCCTCCAGCTCGGGGTCGGCGAGGGACGGGTCCGGCTCGGGAAAGTCGCGCAGGTGGACCGAGTCGGGCAGCTCGCCCAGCTCCTCGCCCTCGCCGCCGGCCAGGTTGAGATGGATCTCGTCGGCAAGGAAGGGCGTGAACGGGGCCAGCATCGCCGCCGTCTCCAGCAGGCAGTGGCGCAGCGTCGCGAAGGCGGCGCGGTCGCCGTCCCAGAAGCGGCGCCGCGAGAGCCGCACGTACCAGTTGGACAGCTCCTCGACGAAGGCCGCGATCTCGCGGCCGGCCGCCGTGCAGTCGAAGCCGTCCATGTGGTCGCGGACGCTCGCCACGGTCGCCTGGAGCCGCGACAGCGCCCAGCGATCGAGGTCGTCGGCCGCGGTCCGTTCGCTGTTAGTCGGGCTATGCCCGACAAAGTGCGAACGGAAGTCGCCCGGTCCGAGGTTCTCCGCGTTCGCGTAAAGGACCCAGAACGAGTACGTGTTCCAGAGCGTAAGCAGGAACTGGCGCACCGATTCCCCCACGGTCTCGACCGAGAAGCGGTAGCCCGACCAGGGCTGCTGCGCGGTCAGGTAGTACCAGCGGAAGGCGTCGGCGCCGTGGCGCTCGATCACCTCCCACGGCTCGACCACGTTGCCCTTGCTCTTCGACATCTTCTGGCCCTCGGGGTCGAGGATGAGGCCGAGGCAGACGCAGTTGCGGTAGCTGGAGGTGTCGAAGAGCAGCGTTGACTCGGCGAGCAGGGTGTAGAACCAGCCGCGCGTCTGGTCGATCGCCTCGCAGATGAAGTCGGCCGGGAAGCGCTCCTCGAACAGCTCCTCGTTCTCGAACGGGTAGTGGAACTGTGCGAAGGGCATCGCGCCGCTGTCGTACCAGGTGTCGATCACCGACTCGACCCGGCGCATCTCACCGCCGCACTCCCGGCAGTCGAGCATGACCTCGTCTATGTAGGGGCGGTGCAGGTCCTCGGGCACCTCGCCGCGGGCGCGCTCGCGCAGCTCGGCGACCGAGCCGGCGCAGAAGCGGCCGTCGCAGCCCTCGCTCCCGCACTCCCAGATCGGCAGCGGCGTCCCCCAGTAGCGGTCGCGCGAGAGCGCCCAGTCGACGTTGTTCTCCAGCCACTTGCCGAAGCGGCCGTGCCTGATGTGCTCGGGGTGCCAGCCGATCTCCTCGTTGTTGGCGAGCAACTCGTCGCGGGCCCGCGAGGTGGCGACGTACCAGCTCGACTTCGCGTAGTAGAGGAGCGGCGTGCCGCAGCGCCAGCAGTGCGGGTAGGCGTGCTCGTAGCTCTGCTCGCGGAAGAGCAGGCCGCGCTGGCGCAGGTCGCCGATGAGGGCCGCGGTCGTCTCGGGATCCTTGACGAAGCGTCCCTCGAAGCCGCTGACCGCGCCGGCGAAGGTGCCGTCGGGATTGACGGGGTTGTAGAGGCTGCCGTGGTCGGTCGGGTCGAAGATTCCGTTCTCGGCCGCGACCCGGTAGTCGTCTTCGCCGAAGGCGGGCGCGATGTGGACGAGGCCGGTGCCGTCCTCGGTGGTGACGAAATCGCCGGCGAGGACGCGGAACGCATCCGCCGGCCCGCCGTCGCCGAGCGCGAAGACCGGGCCGCGGTAGGCGCGGCCGACGAGCTCGGAGCCGGCGAAGCGGTCGAGCACCTCGGCGCCCTCCCCGAGCACTCGCTCGACCAGCGGCGCGGCGAGGATCGCGGTCTCGCCGCCGCCGTCGCCCGCCACGCGCGCCCTGACATAGGTGACGTCCGGCGCGACCGCGACGGCGACGTTGCCCGGCAGGGTCCATGGGGTGGTCGTCCAGACCAGCAGCGACTCACCGCTCTCACCACCGTCCTCGCCGAGCAACGGGAAGCGCACGTATATGGAGGGGTCCTCGACGTCCTTGTAGCCCTGCGCGACCTCGTGCGAGGAGAGAGCGGTGCCGCAGCGCGGGCAGTAGGGGACCACCTTGTGGCCCTCGTAGAGACGCTTCTCGTCCCACAGCCTGCGCAGCGACCACCAGACCGACTCGATGTAGTCGTCCCCGAGCGTGACGTAGGGGTCGTCGAGGTCGATCCAGAAGCCGATCCGTTCGGTCAGCCGATTCCACTCCTCGACGTACTCGAAGACCGACTCGCGGCAGCGCCGGTTGAACTCGGCGATCCCGTACTCCTCGATCTCGTGCTTGGAAGAGAGGCCAAGCTGCTTCTCGACCTCGATCTCGACCGGCAGGCCGTGGCAGTCCCAGCCGGCCTTGCGCGGGACCCGATAGCCGCGCATCGTGCGATAGCGCGGATAGACGTCCTTGAAGACGCGCGAGAGGACGTGGTGGGAGCCGGGCCGGCCGTTTGCGGTCGGCGGCCCCTCGTAGAAGCTCCAGACCTCGGCGCCCTGGCGGTTGGCGAGCGAGCGGCCGAAGACGTCGCGCTCGCGCCAGCGCGCCAGCACCCGCTCCTCCAGCTCGGGGAAGGACTGGCGCGGGTCGACGGGCTTGAAGCCAGGCATGGGGCTGATTCTAGGAGCGGCTAGGCTGCACGCCGCGTGCCCGTCTACGACCTGAACGGAAAGGTGGCGCTGGTCACCGGCGCCGCCCGCGGGATCGGCTTCGAGACCGCCCGCCAACTGCACGCCCGCGGCGCCTCGGTCGCCGTCCTCGACATCGACGCCGCGGAGGCGCGCGAGGCCGCCGAGCGGATCGGGTCGCGGGCGATCGGGATCGGCGCCGACGTCACCGAGATGGGCGCGATGCAGGCGGCGGTCGCCGAGACGGTCAAGCGCTTCGGCGGCCTCGACGTCGCCGTCGCCAACGCCGGCATCGCCCAGGCGAGGCTGGCAACCGTCCGCGGGATCGGCGCCGAGGAGTGGGAGCGCGTCTTTGAGGTGGACATGCTCGGCGTCTGGCGCACCGTGCGGGCGGTGCTGCCGCAGATCGTCGAGCGCAAGGGCTACGTCCTCGTCACCGGCTCTGTCTACTCGTTCGCCAACGGCGTGATGAACAGCCCGTACGCGGTCGCCAAGGCGGGAGTCGAGGCGCTGGGCCGGGCTCTGCGGGCCGAGCTGACCCCGCTCGGCGCGAGCGCCGGCGTCGCCTACTACGGCTGGGTGGACACCAAGCTGGTCCAGGACGCCTTCGCCGCCAACGAAGGGCGGATGGAGCAGAACCTGCCGAACTTCCTGCGCAAGCGAATCACGCCGGAGGAGGCGGGGGCCGCCGTCGTCCGCGGGATCGAGGAACGGGCGCCGCGGATCTTCGCGCCCCGGTGGTGGCGCATCGTCTCGGCCCTGCGCGGCATCGTCAACCCGCTCCTCGACCGCCGCTTCGAACGCGATCGCCGCATGGTCGAGACCGTGCGGGAGATCGAGGCCGAGGCCGACGAGCAGGGCGCCGCGGCGGTCGCCTCGGCCTCGCGCTAGAGCGCTCGGCCTGCCGGCTGCGTCAGCGGGTCAGCTCCTCCAGCAGGAAGACGAGCGACCCGTAGCGCTCGCCGGTGGCGCGGCTGAGGCCGATCTCGCAGGTGCGGTTGCTGGAGAGGTGGGCGTCGAAGCGGCGGCCCGCCAGCTCCTCGGCCTGCGGCTGGGTGGCCGCGGCGGTCAGCTCGGGATGGGCGATGCCTTTGTCGCCGGCGAAGCCGCAGCAGGTGGCCGAAGGCGGGACGAAGACGTCGTCGGCGAGCTGTGCCGCGAGCGAGCGCAGCCGCGGCGCCAAGCCCATGTGGCGGGTCGCGCAGGTCGGGTGCAGGGCCGCCGAGGCGACCTTGCGCGTCACTTCGAGTCGCGGCAGCAGCCGGTCGTGCGCCCAGGCGACCGAATCGAGAACCGCGATGCCGGCGAGCCGCTCGCCCTCGATCCCGGCGACGGCCTGCGTGCAGGAGGCGGCGTCGATCACCACCAAGAGGCGGCCCGCGTCGGTCCACTCCACCAGCCTCTCCGCCATCTCGGCGCTCTTGTGTGCGTGGGCCACGGCGAACCCTTTCGAGCTCCAGGGCAGGCCGCAGCACGAGCCGGCGAGGTCATCCGGGATCCAGAGCGGCAGCCCGGCCCGCGCGGAGACCGCGACCAGCGCCTCGACCGGCGAGCGCCCGAAGATGCGGTTGGTGCAGGAGGGGAAGTAGACGGCGGCCGCGCCCTCGCGGCGCGTCTCCGGCAGCTTCGCCGAGGCGGGCGGCGGCAGCGCCCTGCCGCGCTTGGTCCGCCGCGCCAATGGGCCGCCGACCCTCAGCGCCGCCCGCGAGGCGGCTTCGACCGCCCCCCAGCGCTTTGCCGCCGCCAGCGCCAGCGCTTCGGCCCGCTCGTCGTGCTGGGCGGTGCGCACTTCCTTGACCAGCGTCCCGGTGTTGATCCCGACCGGGCAGGCGAGCTGGCAGGAGCCGTCGACCGCGCAGGTGTCGAGCGCGTCGTACTCGTACTCCTCTTCCAGCACCCGGCGCAGCGGCGAGCCCTCCGGCTGGCGCGCCATCTCGCGGCGCAGCACGATCCGCTGCCGCGGCGTCGTCGTCAGGTCGCGGCTCGGGCAGACCGGCTCGCAGAAGCCGCACTCGACGCAGGTCGTCGCCGACTCCTCAATCGGCGGGGTCGTCTTCAGGTTGCGCAGCTGAGCGCCGCGGTCGCGGTTGAGGACCACGCCCGGCGCCAATACGCCGTCGGGGTCGGCGAGCCGCTTGACCCGCCACATCAGCTCGGTCGCCTCCGGCCCCCACTCGCGCTCGACATAGGGCGCCATGTTGACCCCGGTCCCGTGCTCGGCCTTCAACGAACCGTCGTACTTCCCGACGATCAGCTCGACCAGCTTGCCCATGAAAGCCTCGTAGCGGTCGAGGTCCTCCTGCTTGGCGAAGTCCGGCGTCAGCATGAAGTGGAGGTTTCCGGCCGAGGCGTGGCCGGCGACGCCGGGCAGGAAGCCGTGCTCGCCGAGCAGCGCCTGCAAATCGCGGGCGCCCTCGGCGATCCGCTCCGGCGGCACGCAGACGTCCTCGACGATCAGCGCCGTGCCGGGCAGCCGCAGGCGGCCGATCAGGCCGTGCAGCCCCTCGCGCACCCGCCACGCCAGCTCGATCTGCTCGGCGTCGCGGGTGAAGGCGAGCGGCCGGATCGTCTCGTGGCCGGCGAGAATCTCGCCCGCCCGCGCCACGTCGGCGTCCAGCTCCTCGTCGCTCGCGGCGCCGAACTCGACCAGCAGCACCGCCGACTCGGGCGGCAGCTCCTTCCACTCCTCGGGCGCCCCCACCATGTTCCAGGCCGCGGTGATCAACGCCGGGGCTACCATCAGCTCGACCGCGGTGGCGCCGGCGCCGACCAGGTCGCGGACCGGCGCGATCCCCTCGTCGATGCCGGGGAAGTGGACCCAGGCCGTCGTCGTGCGGGCCGGCATCGGCACCGTCTCGAAGACCGCCTCGGCGACGAAGCCGAGCGTCCCCTCCGAGCCGACCAGGAGGCGGCGGAATATCTCCAGCGGCTCGTCGGCGTCGAGAAAGGCGCAGAGCCGGTAGCCCGTCGTGTTCTTGATCGCGAACTTGCGGCGGATCCGCTCGCTGAGCTCGGCGTCGGCGCGGATCTCGTCGCGGATGGCGGCCAGGCCCGCCGCCAGCTCCGGCTCCTCGGCGGCGAAGCGCTCGGCCGCCCCCGGCGCCGCCGTGTCGATTGTCGTCCCCGAGGGCAGGACGAAGGTCAGCGAGCGGACGGTCGAGTAGGAGTCGTGGACGACCCCGCAGCGCATGCCGCCGGAGTTGTTGGCGACGACGCCCCCGATCGTGGCGATGTCGGTGCTGGCCGGGTCGGGCCCGAGCTTGCGGCCGTAGGGGGCGAGCACCCGGTTGGCGTGGCCGAGCACGGTTCCCGGCTTGACCCGCGCCAGTCGCCCCTCCTCCTCGACCGCGACGCCGCCGAAGTGGCGGCGCACGTCGACCAGGATGCCGTCGGTCTGGCCCTGGCCGTTGAGGCTGGTACCGCCGGCGCGGAAGACGACCGGAACGTCGTGGGCGCGGCCGTAGTCGAAGACCTTGGCGACGTCGCCGGCATCCTTCGCCATCACGACCGCCCGCGGCAGCAGCCGGTAGGGGCTGGCGTCGGAGGCGTAGCGGACGATGTCGCTGGCGCGGGCGAGCACGCGGTCGGCGCCCAGCAGCGCCTCCAGTTCGCCGCGCAACGGCTGCGGCGTCCCGGCCGCGAGCGACTCGGGCGCGCGATCGGGAGCTGCGACGGTCATCTCAGAAAAGTGACATGCCCGGGGCGACGGGCACTTCGACCAGCTCCGGCCGCGACGACGCGAGCGCCGCCTCGAGCGCTCCGCGCACCTCGTCGCGACCGCTCGCCTTGCGGGTGTTGACGCCGTAGCCGGCGGCGACCGCGGCCACGTCGAGCTTCGGCAGGTCGAGGCCGGGCGCGCCGTCGACACCCTCGACGTCGGCGAACCACTTGAGGATCGCGTACTCGGCGTTGTTGAGGACGAGGAAGGTGACCGGCACGTCGTAGGCGACGGCGCTCCAGAAGGCGGTGATCGCGTACTGCGCGGAGCCCTCGCCGAGCACGCAGACGACGGGGCGGTCGGGCTGGGCGAGCTGGACGCCGACCGAGGCGGCGAGGCCGAAGCCGAGGCCGCCGCCCGAACTGAAGTAGTAGCTGCCCGGCCGCGAGAGCCGCAGCTGGTTGCGCAGGGCGAGCGTGCTGGCCGGCGACTCGAGCACGACGATGCCGTCGTCGGGGAAGACCTCCCCCAGCGCCGTGTGGACGGTCGAGGCGTTGAGCGGGTCCTCGGCGGGAATCTCGGTCGGGCCGGGGTTCGGCTCGGGTGCCGGGCGCGACGACTCGGGCGCGGCCTCTAGCAGCGCCTCCAGGGTGAGCCCGACGTCGGCGACGATCGCGTAGCCCATCGGCGCCCGCGCCGCCTCGTCGGGGTCGCTGGTGATCGCGACCAGCATCGCGCCCTCGGGCAGGAGCGGCCCGGCGATGTGGGGGTAGTAGGGGAACACCGAGCTGCCGACGACCACGATTAGGTCGTGGCCCTCGAGGGTCTGCGCGACCGGCCCGATCGCCGGCGGCAGGACGCCGCGGAAGTTGGGGTGACTCTCGGGGAAGCCGATCCGCCCGCCGCCTGGCGCCGGCGTCGCCCAGACCGGCAGGCGCTGGCGCTCGGCGAGGCCGACGCAGGCGTCCCAGCCGCCGCTCGCGTCGACGTCGGGACCGACCACCAGGACCGGGTTGCTGGCCGAGTCGAGGTGCCCCGCGAGGCGTCGCACCCCGTCGGGGTCGGCGACGGCGCGACCATTGACCCGCCGCGCGATCGCCTCTCGCGCGTCGGCCTCGTCGACCTCGGCGTACCAGTCGTCCATCGGGATCGAGACGAAGGCGGGACCGCGCGGCGGCAACGAGGCGGCGTGGATTCCGTGGGCGAGCGCGAGCGGCACGTCCTCGGCCCGGGACGGCTCGTAGGACCACTTGACGAGGGGGTGCGGCATCCGCGTCGCGTCGCGGTTGGTGAGGTTCGCCTGCAGGGTCATCTGAGCCCGTACCTGCTGACCGGCGGTGACCAGGACCGGCGAGTGGTTGGCCTGGGCGTTGAAGATCGCCCCCATCGCGTTGCCGACGCCCGGCGCCGTGTGCAGGTTCGCCACGGTGACGTTGCCCGAGGCCTGGGCGTAGCCGTCGGCCATGCCGACCACCACCGCCTCCTGCAGGCCGAGGACGTAGCGAAAGTCGCCGGGGAAGTCGGCGAGCATCGGCAGCTCGGTCGAGCCAGGGTTGCCGAACATCGTCGTCATCCCGCGGGCGCGGAAGAGATCGAACGCCGCCTCGCGGACCGTGGGCACGAATCGAACCCTATCCGGCCGTGTTTCAGCCCCCAATGCCCTTGCAGGATTCAAGGCCGCCGCGTCGTAGGGCCGATAACGCGGGAGTGAGCCACCGCCTCCTCGCCAACACCTGGGCCCGTGCCCTTGCGGTCTTCGCCCTCTCCCTCGCCCCCCTCTTCGCGGTCTGCGCCTACTCGCAGGCGGCACCGCTGTCCACGACGAAGCTGCTTTACGGGACCGGGAAGATCGTCCCGATCCCGGCCTCGATCCCGCACGAAGAAGGCGACATGGTCGATAAGCGGATCCTG
>DASWMG010000041.1:0-15703 GCA_036399875.1 Solirubrobacterales bacterium | reverse complement strand
CCGCTGTTGCTCCGCGGAATCCTCCCCCGGCTCGCCGGCAACCGCCACCGGGTTCTCCCGAAAGAAGTTCCGCAACCGCTCGCACCGCGCGACCGCCTGCTCCATCTGCTCGGCCCCAAACGCCAGCGGCTGGCGATAGTGCCCCGAGATCAAATAGTCGACGACCGCCTCACGCCCGTAACGGTCGAGTGCCTCCGAGAGCTGGAAGATGTTGCCCTCCGACTTCGACATCTTCTCGCTGCCGGTCTCGATCATCCCGTTGTGCATCCAGAGCCGGGCGAAGGGCCGCCCCGCCGCCTCCGACTGGGCGATCTCGTTCTCGTGGTGCGGGAAGACGAGGTCCGAGCCGCCGCCGTGGATCGCGAACGACGGCCCCAGCTCGGCCTCCGCCATCGCCGAGCACTCGATGTGCCAGCCCGGCCGCCCCTCGCCCCAAGGCGAGTCCCAATAGGTGTCCTCCCCCTCCTTGCGCGCCTTCCAGAGCGCGAAATCGAGCGGGTCCTGCTTTAGCGACGCCGAGCCGGCCTCCTCGCCCTGGTCCATGTCCTCGGCGCGGCGGTTGGAGAGCTTGCCGTAGCCGTCGAAGCCGCGCACCCTGAAGTAGACGTCGCCGCCGGACTCATAGGCGTGGCCGGACTCGACCAGCTCGGCGATCAGCGCGACGATCGGCCCGATCGTCTCGGTCGCCAGCGGCTCGGCGTCGGGCCGACCGAGGCCGAGCCGGTCGGTGTCCTCGAAATAGGCCCGCGTCATCTCCTCCCCGAACTCCGCCGAGGGCCGCCCCGCCGCCCGCGCGGCGTCGTAGATCTTGTCGTTGATGTCGGTGACGTTGACGACGAACTTGACCCCATACCCCTCCGAGCGCAGGAAGCGAGCCAACAACGAGAAGACCACAAACGGCCGCGCATTCCCAATGTGAATCCGGCTATAGACGGTCGGCCCGCAGGCATATATACCGACCTCTCCGTCGGTAGGCAGCACCTGAAGCTCCCCCGTGAGGGTGTCTCGTATCCGAACCTGCCGCATCGCTCGGAGATGGTAGGGCCGGTAGTCCTCTCGCCGGTGCCTCCCCCGGCACCGCGGAGTGATTCTTGCCCGAAGGGCTCTAAATCAGTCCCGCCTTCGGCGGGACTTAGCACCGCCGAGAGGACTCCCGGCCCTACCTCACCCCGCCCCTAAAACGTCCGGTAACCAGCGCCCGAGCCCGACGGCTCACGCCGCGCCCAAGCAGGCGCCGTCTCCTCGGCGACCGCCAGCACCTCGCGCCGCGCCTTCTTGGCGCTCGCCTTGATCTCGTCCTCGGCCGAGCGCCGCAGACGCTCCTCGCGCTGCTCGGCCTGCTTGCGGATCCGCTCGGACTCCGCCTGAAGCTGTTCCTCGGCCCGCACCCTCGCCTGCTCTTCGGCCTCGCCTTCGACCTTCTCGACCAGGCGCTTGACCCGCTCCTCGGCCTCGCGGCGCACGTCCGCGGTGCCCTGCATGACGCGCTGCTCGATCTCAGCCTCGAGCCGGACAGCGAGCTCATGCGACTCGGCCGCCCGCGCTTCCGCCTCGGCGGCGCGCTGCTCGGCGGCGGCGACGCGACGGTCGGCTTCCGACTGCGCCTCCCTGATCGCCTCTCCGGCCCGCTTCGAGGCTTCCCCTTCGACCCGCCGAGTCGCTTGCGCGATCGCCTCGTCGGCCGCCGCCCGGCTGGCGGTCAGCTTCGCGGTCAGCGCCTCTCGCTCGGCCTCCGCGGCCCGGCGGGCCTGCTCGAAGGACTGCTCGGCGCGGTCGCGTGCCGCCTCGGCGCGCGACGCCCGCGTCTCCGCCTCGCGGCGCTTCTCGCGCTCGGCGACGATCCGCTCGCGCCCCTCGCTGGCGATCCGCGCCAGGGTTGCCTTGGCGCGCTCCTTCACCTCGGCGCGGACACGCTCCTGGGCGCCGGCGGCCTCGGCGGTCGCCCGCTCGATCTCGGCTTTGGCCTCCGCGCTCGCCCGCTCCGCGCGCTCCTCGGCCTGGCCGAGCTTCGCCTCGACCGCCGCGACCCGATCCTCGCTGGTGCGCGCCCACGCCAGCGCCTGCTCGGCGACGCCATGAATCTCCTCGCGCGCCTGGGCGACGGCGGTCAGCTGAACGGCAGGCTCACCCATCTTCGGCGCAACCTACTACGGGGTCCGGAGCCCTCAGCGAACCGCTCGCCGCAAAGAGCGGATTAAGCGGAGGGCGCTCAGGCGGAGCGCTCGGTCTCGCGCGAGTGCAGCTCGCGCTTGAGGACCTTGCCGGTCGCGTTGCGCGGCAACTCGTCCATGAACTCGATCTCACGCGGCGTCTTGTAAGCGGCGAGGTTCGCCTTGACGTGCGCCTTGAGGTCGTCCACGTCGACCGCGGCGCCCTCCTCGCGCACCACGAACGCCTTCAGCCGCTGGCCGAACTCGGAGTCCTCGACGCCGATCACCGCCACCTCGACCACGGCCTCGTGGTCGGCGAGCAGATCCTCGACCTCACGCGGGAAGACGTTCTCGCCGCCGGAGACGATCATCTCGTCGTCGCGACCGTCGATGAAGAGCCTCCCGGCCGCGTCGAGGTGACCGACGTCGCCGCTGGAGAGCAGACCGTCGATCGCCTCCTTGTTGCCGCCGCCCGTATAGCCCTCGAACGACATCTCGTTGCCGACGAAGATGCGTCCGACCTGGCCCGCGGGCACCTCATGCCCGTCCTCGTCGTAGAGGCGCACCACCGTGCCGTGCGGCGGCCGGCCGGCCGTCCCCGGGGCCGCGCGCAGGTCCTCTGGGGTGGCGACGGTCGCGTAGGCGACCTCGGTCGAGCCGTAGAGGTTGTAGACGGTGTCGCCGAAGCGGTCCATCCACTCGACCGCCAGCTCGCCCGGCAGCGCCGAACCCGACAGCGAGGTGATCCGCAGCGAGGAGAGGTCATAGGAACGCAACGTCTCGTCGGGCAACTGCAGGATGCGCTGGATCATGACCGGGACCGCCGCGAGCACGTGCGCCCGGTGCTCCTGCACGGCTCGCAGCGTCTCCTCGGGGTCGAAGCGGCGCCGCAGCACCAGCGTCGAGGCGGTCGGCAGGCTCATGATGAAGTGAAAGAAGCCCCAGGAGTGGAAAAGCGGCGCCGCGACCATCATCTTCTCGCGGGCGCGGAAGGGAATCTTGTCGATCAGCGCCGCGATCGCCAGCAGCCCGTCGGGACTGGAGCGCTGCGCTCCCTTCGGCGTGCCGGTCGTGCCCGACGTGAGGATCACGAAGCGCGGCTTGTCAGGCGGCGGCTTCAGGTGCGAGTCGTCGTTGGCGGCGATCAGCGAGTCCAGCGTCGGGGCGTCCCTGTCCCCGTCGGCCCAGCCGACGACCCGGATGACGCTCTCGTCGACTTCCTCGAGCAGGTCGGCGAACTCCTCGTCGTAGACGAGCGCCTTGGGCGCCTCCCGCCGGGTCACCTCGGCGAGCTGGGGACCGGCGAACATCGTGTTGAGGTAGAGGGCGCTGGCTCCCAGCTTCGCGGTGGCGAGCGTCGCCTCGATGAAGCCGCGGTGGTTGCGGCACATGATCCCGACCCCGTCGCCGTGACCAATGCCCATCCGCTCGAAGGCGTGGGCAAGCGCGTTGGAGCGGCGGTGCAGCTCTTCGAAGGTGAGCGACCCGCGTTCGTCGATCAGCGCCGGCTCGTGCGGGTATTTGATCGCCGCGGTGGTGATGCCGAGGGCCGGCGAGGCGCCCCAGCGCAGGAAGGCGGCGATGACCTTCGCGGTCTTGTCCGGGCGCTGCGGCGCGAGGATGCCGGACTCGCGCAGCACCCTGAGCTCGAACGCTTTGTCGGCCAGCGCGCGCCGCGCCTCGGAAGCCATGGAATTGAGCTTGCCCATAGGGAAGCGAAGCCTATTCGCTATCGACCGAAGCGACGGCGATGCAGGCGACTCCCTCGCCGCGCCCGATCCAGCCCATCCCCTCGTTGGTGGTCGCCTTGACACTGACCCGGGCGGAGGTGACCTCGGCGAGGATGCGCTCCATCTCGGCGCGGTGCGGGGCGAGGCGGGGCGCCTCGCAGACGAGCGTCGCATCGACGTTGACGATGCGGCCGCCGATCGTCCCGACCACGGTGCGGAGCAGATCGATCGAGTCGGCGTCGCGCCAGGTCTCGTCGTCGTCGGGGAAGAGCGTGCCGATGTCGCCCCCGCCGGCCGCGCCGAGCAGGGCGTCGATCACGGCATGGGTGAGGACGTCGGCGTCGGAGTGGCCGGCGAGGCCGCGCTCGTGCTCGATCCGCACGCCGCCGAGGATCAGCGGGCGGTCAACCTCGAAGCGATGGCTGTCGTAACCGATCCCGACCGGGCTCATGACGCCGGATTCTCGCCAACCGGACGGTCGAGCGCCTCCAGTCGCCGCTCGCGCCCCTCGAAGACGCAGATCTCGCCGACCCCGAGCTCGTTGAGGAACTCGACCGCGCGCTCGTATCCGAAGCCGACCTGCTCGGGGAGGTGGGCGTCGGAGGAGAGCGCGAAGGCGGCGCCGGCCTCGACGCAGAGCTCGGCGAAACCGCGCGCCGGGTAGAGCTCGCCGGCCGGCTTGCGCAGCCCCGCGGTCGAGACCTCGACCGCGATCCCACTCTCCGCGATCGCCTCGACCGCCGGCTCGTAGAAGCGGCGCAGGTCGCCCTCCGGCGTCGGCCGTCCCCGCCCCCAGACCTTGACCAGGTCGGGATGGGCGAGGATGTCGAAGAGGCCGCTGCGGGCGCAGTCGGCGAGGGCGGCGAAGTAGCGGGTCCAGATCTCGTCCGGGTCGGCGCCCTTCTCCCAGACGTCCCAGCCGGGATGGTCGACCGCGTCGTCGCCGACGAAGTGGACCGAGCCGACCACGTAGTCGAAGTCGCGCGCCTTCAGCAGCGCCGCCGTCCGGTCCTCGGCGCCGGGCACGAAGTCGCACTCGATCCCGACCCTGAGGCCGGCGCTGCGCAGGAACTCGCAATAGGCGTCGAGGTCGTCGCGCGCCTGTTCCTGCCAGAAGGGATGGTGCCAGAGGTCGAGCGCCTGCCGGAAGCGGTAGACGTGCTCGGCGGTGCCAAGCTCGTCGATGCCGGCAGCCGCGGCCGCCTCGCGGTAGCGCTCGGCGTTCTCGGCGGTGAAGTAGCGCTCGGGTGGGGTGTCGGACTCGTCGGGCCGCAGGTGCAGGTGGTAGTCGGTCAGCACGCGCGCCACGTTACGGGTTGCCGGACCCGCCGTGAGTTACGCACCGTATGGGTGCTCAACTCACGGCGGGTCTGGGTAGGGTCGGTCCATGGTCCACCTGCGGATCGTCGTGCCGGCCGAGCGCTCCCAGCAGGTGCTCGACGTGCTGGAGGCGACGCCGTCCACCTCCAACCTCGTCTTCCTCGCCGGCGCCGCGCGCAAGCCGCCCGGCGACGTCGTCCTCTGCGACGTCGCCCGCGAGGACGCCAGCGTCGTGGTCCATGACCTCAAAGAACTCGACGTGCCGCGTGACGGCTCGATCTCGCTGGAGCAGATCGACTCGCAGCTCTCCGATGCGGCCGAGCGGGCCGAGCGGGCGGCGCCCGGCGCCCCGTCCGACGCGGTGGTCTGGGAGGAGGTCGAGGCCCGGACGTCCGAGAGCATCGAGCTGAGCGGCAACTTTCTCCTCTTCATGGCGCTCGCGGCGCTCCTCGCCTCGGTCGGCATCTACACCGGCTCGGCGATCCTGATCATCGGCGCGATGGTCGTCGGGCCGGAGTTCGGGCCGCTGGCCGGATTCTGCGTCGCGGCCGTCGAGCGGCGGCGGGACGTCGCCCTGCGCTCGCTCGCCGCGCTCGCGGTCGGCTTCCCGGTGGCGATCACGGCCGCCTTCCTCTTCACCATCGGCTGCGAGGCGACCGGCCTGATCGACGGCGACTTCAGCAGCGGACAGCGCCCGCTGACGCAGTTCATCTCCCACCCGACGACCTTCTCCTTCATCGTCGCGATCTTCGCGGGGGTGGTGGGCGTGCTCTCGCTGACCTCGACCAAGTCGGGAGCGCTGGTTGGGGTCCTGATCTCGGTCACGACGATCCTGGCGGCGGCCAACATCGGCATCGCCGCGGCGCTCGGCGACTGGTCGGAATGGCGCGGCGCGATGGCCCAGCTGATCGTCAACATCACGGCGATCGTCCTCGCCGGCGTGGGGACGCTCTACGTCCAGCGGACGCTATACAACCGCCGGCGCCGCAACCACATCACCGAGCGCGATCGACCAGCAGCAGCTCGGCGACCCTGAGGTCGAGCGGCGTCGTCACCTTGAGGTTCTCGCCCGGGCTGGGATGCAGCAGCACCCGGCCGCCGGCTGCCTCGATCAACATCGCCTCGTCGGTGGGCTCAGAGGCGTCGACGGGATAGGCGTCGAGCGCGGCGCGCAGCGCGGCGGTGCGGAAGACCTGAGGCGTCTGCGCGGCCCAGAGCCTGCCCCGATCGACGGTCTCCCCGATGGCGAGCGGAGTTTTTTGGGGGCTATGGCGCCTCAAATCCTCCGCTCGATCGCTGCGCTTCACGGTATCGGTGAGCGGCGCCGCGGCAATCGCGCCGACGGCCTCGGGATCGGCGAGCAGCGTGGCGACCACTTCGTCGACCAGCTCGGCGGTCACAAGCGGCCGCGCCGCGTCGTGGATCGCGACCAGCTCGGTTTCGACGGCCGCGAGCGCGTTGCGAACGGACTCCGAACGGGTGGCCCCGCCTTGGACCACGAAGGGTTCAGGAAGCGTGCGGCGGTGCTCCTCCTCCGAGACCCCCGGCAGGCGACCGCGGTGGTGGACGAATCCCGGCGGGCAGGCGACGACGATCGAGCGGACGCTCTCGGCCAGACGGAAGGCCTCGAGCGACCACTCGACCATCGGGCGCCCGGCGATGGGCACGAACGCCTTCGGACCGCCGGCCCCGAGCCTCTCCCCGGAGCCGGCAGCCGCGACGACGGCGGTGACGGACGGTGCGGCGCTGCTAGGCGGCGACGGTTGCGGCGAAGCGCTCCTCCAGCAGGCCGTCGAGGTACTCCTCGGCGCCGTCCTCGTCTTTGTCGAGCGCGTACATGAACTCCGACGCGAGGATCTTCTTGGCGCGCGTGTACATCTGCTTCTCGCCGGTGGAGAGGCCCTTTTCCATCTCGCGGATCGCCAGGTTGCGGACCACCTCGGCGAGCTCGAAGACATCGCCGGTCTTGATCTTCTCGCGGTTGTACTTGAAGCGCCGGTTCCAGTTCTTCGGCATCTCCGAGACATCGTCGGTGAGGACCTGTGTGACCTTCTTGATTTCCTCCTCGTCGATGACGCGGCGCAGCCCTGCCTTGCCGGCGTTCTCGCACGGAACCATGACGGTGAGTTCGTTGTGGAGGATCTTGATGGTGAGGTATTCGCGCTCCTCGCCCATCAGCTCACGCGTCTCTTTCTTCATCACGAGACCGGCGCCGTGGTGGGGGTAGACCACCTTGTCCCCCTCCTCGAAGTCGCAGACGTACTCGACGTCCTCGTCTTCGATGACGGTCTCGATTGCCTCCTCTAGCTCGGGAATCTCTAGCTCCTTTCGGTTCGCGACAGCGGGATCGCCGTCTTGGGTCAGCTCTGCAAATAGCGGTCGACCAAATCGACCTCTTGGAGCCTCCGCAGTCCCTCGCGGATGTCCTTGGCCCGGGTCGGGCCCACCCCGTCGACGGCCTCGAGGTCGTCGTCGGAGACGGTCAGGACCTGCTCCAGGCCGCCCAGCTCCTGGATGATCTTCTGGACGACAAGTTTGGGGATGCGCGGTACGTGGCCGAGGATGCGGTAGCCACGCGGCGCGGCCGGGAAGTCGAGCGTGTTGAGCTTGCGGTCGTAGCCCAGCAGCTCGGCCAGCCGGCCGAAGTCGAGCACGTCTTCGTGCGGCATGCGCGAGAGCGACTGCAGCACGGTGGCGAGGTTCTCCTCGGAGTCCTCGACCGAGTAGTCGCGGATCAGCGCCGTTTTGTCGGCGGCGATGCCGACCATCGTCTCCTCCAACTGCATCTCGATCAGGCGGCCCTCGGTGCCGAGCTCGACGATGTAGCGCTCGACCTCGACCGCCATCCGGGTGACCAGCTCGGCGCGCTGCAACACGGTTAGCGCGTCGTAGAGGACGACGCGGCCCTCGAACTCGAGCGCGGTGAGCCGGGTCGAGACCTGTTCGAGCCGCTGCCGGTACTTCTCCAGGGTCGCCAGGCCCTGGTTGGCCTTGGCGAGGACGGCGGGGATCTCCTGCAGGATGTACTTGGTGCCCTCGACGTAGAGCGAGACGACGTCGCGGCGCTGGGAGATCGCGATCACCAGCGCCTCGGTCTGTTTGGAGACGCGCTCGGCGGTGCGGTGCCGGGTGCCGGTCTCGGCCGAGAGGATCGTCGGGTCGGGCATCAGCTGCACGTTGGCCCAGACGATCTTGGTGGCCTCGGGGTTGAGGACGATGGCGCCGTCCATCTTCGCCACCTGGTAAAGCATCGCCGGCGTGTAGTCGATGTCGAGCTGGATCCCACCCGAGAGCAAGTGCGAGATGTCGGTCGGATCGCCGACCACGATCAGGCCGCCGGTGCGAGCGTGGACGATGTTGTCGATCCCCTCGCGCAGCGCGCCGCCAGGCGCGACCACGTCGAGAGCCCTCAGCAGCCGGGGGTCTTGACGTTCGGCTAGCTCGTGAAGCTCATCCCCGGGCAGCGACGACATCGCCACCTAGGATGCCAAATTCCGCTCTAGAATGCGGTCTGGGGGAACTCCGAGTGGACAGGTCGGGATGGACGTTGTCAAGCGGATCGATCACGCGAGTCCCGCCGATGGGCGAAAAGCGGAGATATAGGCCGCTTGAGGGCCGGTCCGCGGGCCGCTTTGAGGCCCATCGACCGAGGGTTCAAGCCGCAGCGAGATCGCGATTTGGATCGATTCCCCAGCGCTCGCCGACCGCCGCCAACTCCTCGTCCAGCGGCCAGCGGTCCGGACGCTCTTCGCCTTCGTGATCGGGATTGGCGCCCTTCAGCACCATGGAGCCGCTGTTGTCGCCGACGGCGCGGATCTCGGCGACCTCCTCGTCGCTGAGTCGCTGCTCCGCCGGCAGAGCCGCGAGCTCGGCGCGCTTGTGCTCGATCGGCCGGGCGTCCGCGCCGGTCTCCTGGATCAGGGTCGGCACGACGCACTCGACCGCCGGGTGAGCGAGGTTCCACTGGCAGGCAAGCTGCATCGTGGTCAGGGCGGCCCGCTCGGCGATCGGCTCGATCCGCGCCAGCTTCTCCAGGCCCGCCTCGATCCACCCTTCGGGGCGGAAGGCGCGGTGGTCGCCGCGCGCCAGCTCCATGCCAGGGCGCAGGTCGCCCCAGAAGAGGCCGCCATAGTCGACGACCCGCGTGATCACCCTGACGTCGTGCCGGGCCGCGGCGTCGAGGCATAGCTCGCCGGGCCAGGGCTCGAACGGGTTAAGGATGATCATCGCCCAGTCGATGCGGTCGCCGAACCGCTCGAAGCAGGCGATCAGGTCGAGCGTGAAGCCGTTGGCAGGGCCGGGCGCGAGGCCAATCGCGCCGGCGAGGCCGGCGTCGCGCAGCGCCGCCATCCCGTCCCAGACCGCCTCGCTGGAGTAGCCGGTGCGGTCGGGGTTGTGCAGCAGCAGCAGGTCGAAGCGGTCGGCCCCAAGGCGCTCAAGGCTGCGCTCGGCCGCCATCCGCAGGTAGCCGGCGTACTCGCCCTCGCCGCGAAGGCGCGGGTCCGTGAACCGGGGGAATCCTCGCGGCCCGTCCCGCTCGCCCTCGTAGAAGTCGTGTCCGACCGCCCCGACCAGGCAGTACTCCTCGCGCGGCACGCCGGCCAGGGCCCGCTCCAACACCACGTCGGCCTCTCCCTGCCCATACGTATCGGCGGTGAGGACGGTGTCGATGCCGTCGTCGGGCCTCAGCAGCGCTTCCAGCCGCTCCTCCTCGATCGCCTCGCCGAAGCGAAGAAATCGCCCGCCGCTCCAGGTCCCTATGGCTTGACGCCCGGGCTCACGCATGGCGAAACCGTATCCGGCGAGACGTGTCGCTCAGGACTCGGGGCCGGGCGAGGGATCCGGCTCGCCGTTCCCGTCAGGCGTGTCGTCGCCGTCGCCCTGCTCGACCTCGCCGCGCTTGGCGCCGACGCCGACCTTCTCGGGCTCGCGCTTCTTCGGCTTCTTCGGGGCGATGATCCGCAGCTTCAGCGGCCGGTCGTCCTCGTCGCCAGACTCGTCGCGCTCGACCATCACGGTGGAGCCGGGCGTCATCTCGCCCTGGCGCAGGACCTCGTCGGCCAGGGGATCCTCGATGTAGCGCTGAATCGCGCGGCGCAGCGGCCGGGCGCCCATCGAGGGGTCCCAGCCTTTGTCGACGAGCAGGTCCTTCGCCGCGTCGGTCAGCTCGAGCTGCAGTTCGTGCTCGGCCACCTGGACACGGACCCGGTTGATCATCAGGTCGATGATCTCCTTGACCTCTTCCTTGGCGAGCTTGTGGAAGACGATGACCTCGTCGATCCGGTTGAGGAACTCGGGCCGGAAGTCTTTTTTGAGGTCGCTCATGATCCGGTTCTTCATGTCGCCGTAGGACATGCCGGTCTCGTCGGCGACGGTGAAGCCGATCGAGGTGTTCTTGGCGATCTCCGAGGCGCCGATGTTCGAGGTCATGATCACGATCGAGTTGCGGAAGTCGACCGTGCGGCCCTGCGAGTCGGTGAGGCGGCCGTCCTCGAGGATCTGCAGGAGGATGTTGAAGACGTCGGGGTGGGCCTTCTCGATCTCGTCGAGCAGCAGCACGCTGTAGGGCTTGCGGCGCACGGCCTCGGTCAGCTGACCGCCCTCGTCGTAGCCGATGTAGCCCGGCGGCGAGCCGACCAGGCGGCTGACCGCGTGCTTCTCCATGTACTCGGACATGTCGATCCGGACCAGCGCCTCCTCGTCGCCGAAGAGGAACTCGGCGAGGGTGCGCGCCAGCTCGGTCTTGCCGACTCCGGAGGGGCCGAGGAAGATGAATGAGCCGGCCGGGCGCTTGGGGTCCTTGATCCCCGCGCGCGAGCGGCGGATCGCCTTCGAGACGGCGGTGATCGCGACCTCCTGGCCGATCACTCGCTTGTGGAGCTCCTCCTCCATCCGGATCAGTTTCTTGGTCTCGGCCTCGGTCAGTTTGAAGACGGGGATGCCGGTCCACATCGAGACGATGTCGGCGATCTCCTCTTCGCCCACGTCGGGCCGGTCGGCGCCGTCGCCCTCGGACCACTCGTCTTCGAGCTGGCGCTTGCGCGTCGTCAGCTGGCGCTCGTTGTCGCGCAGGTTCGCTGCTTTCTCGAACTCCTGCGCCTCGATCGCGGCCTCCTTTTCGCGCCGCACCTTTTCCACTTCCTCCTCGAGGTCGCGGTAGACCGGCGGCGCCGACATGCTCTTGATGCGCATCCGTGAGGCGGCCTCGTCGATCAGGTCGATCGCCTTGTCGGGCAGGAAGCGGTCGGAGATGTAGCGGTCGGCCAGTTCGGCGGCTGCCTCCAGCGCGTCGCCGGTGATGTTGACGCGGTGGTGCTGCTCGTAGCGCTCGCGCAGGCCTTCGAGGATCTTGACCGTGTCCTCGACCGAGGGCTGGTCGACTTTGATCTGGGCGAAGCGGCGCTCCAGCGCCGAGTCGCGCTCCAGGTATTTGCGGTACTCGTCGAGGGTCGTCGCGCCGATCGTCTGCAGCTCACCGCGGGCGAGCGCCGGCTTCAGGATCGAGGCGGCGTCGATCGCGCCCTCGGCGGCGCCGGCGCCGACCAGGTTGTGGAGCTCGTCGATGAAGAGGATGATGTCGCCGCGCTGGGTGATCTCTTTCATCACCTTCTTGAGGCGCTCCTCGAACTCGCCGCGGTACTTGGAGCCGGCGACGAGCGCGGCCAGATCGAGCGTGTAGATCTGCTTGTTCTTGAGCAGTTCCGGCACCTCGCCTTTGTTGATGCGGGCGGCGAGGCCCTCGACCACGGCGGTCTTGCCGACCCCCGGCTCGCCGAGCAGCACCGGGTTGTTCTTGGTGCGCCTCGAGAGGATCTGCATGATCCGCTCGATCTCGGTTTCGCGCCCGATGACCGGGTCGAGCTTGCCGTCCTCGGCGAGCTTGGTCAGGTTGCGGCCGAACTGGTCGAGCAGTTTCGAGGACTTCTTGCCGCCCTCGCCCTGCCCGCCCGAGCCGCCGCCCTGACGGCGGCCGCCTGGCCCCGACAGCATGCGGATCACCTCGTTGCGGATCTTGTCCGAGTCGGCGTCGAAGTCGAGCAGGATGCGGGCGGCGACGCCCTCGTTCTCCCGCACCAGGCCGAGCAGGATGTGCTCGGTGCCGATGTAGTTGTGGCCGAGCGAGAGCGCCTCGCGCAGCGCCAGCTCGAGCACCTTCTTGGCGCGCGGCGTAAACGGAATCTGGCCGGAGGTAACCTCCTCGCCGGAGCCGACGATCCGCACCACCTGCGAGCGGACGCGCTCGGTGGTGATATCGAGAGACTCGAGGACGCGGGCAGCGAGCCCCTCCTCCTCGCGCAGCAGCCCCAGCAGGATGTGCTCAGTGCCGATGTAGTTGTGCTTGAGCGTCCGGGCCTCTTCCTGGGCCAGGACCACTACCTGTCGGGCGCGCTCAGTGAATCTCTCGAACAAAAGGCTTCCTCTTCCTCAACCTCTCAAATGGTCAAAACCGGGTGGTGGTCGGAAGTACCGGGGACGCCCGTCGCCTTGCGGGAGGCGCCCATGTCTCTTTCAGAGGATACCGGGCCCGCCACCTCGGCCTTGGGCCCCGGATTGCCGCTCGTAGCGGGCTTCTGAGCCGCGATTCAGGAGCGCATCGCGGGAAACAGCACGACTTCGCGCAGGCTGCGGGCGCCGCAGACGATCATTGCCAGCCGGTCGATACCGAGCCCGACGCCTCCCGTGGGCGGCATGCCGTGTTCGAGCGCCTCGACGAAGAGCTCGTCGTAGGGCTGCGCCTCCTCGTCGCCCCGCGCCAGCTCCTCGGCCTGCTGCTCGAAGCGGCGGCGCTGCTCGTCGGGGTCGTTCAACTCGGTGAACGAGTTGGCGATCTCCATGCCGCCGATGAACGCCTCCCAGCGCTCGACCACGCCCTCTTCGGAGCGGTGGCGCTTTGCGAACGGCGACAGCTCGACGGGATAATCGAGGAGGAAGGTGGGCTGGACCAGCTCCGGCTCGACCGACTTGGAGACGAGGCCGTCGACCAGCTTGCCCCAGCCCTCCGCCGGATCGGGCTCGACGCCCATCGCCTCGGCCAGCGCCTCGCGGGTCGGGTGCTCGGCGACGTCGATGCCGGTGCGCTCGCGGACCGCCTCCCGCAGCGTCACCCGTCGCCACGGCGGCGCCAGGTCGATCTCGACCCCGTCGCGCTCGACCTTGGTCGTTCCCAGCGTCCGCTCGGCGACCTCGGCGACGAGCCGCTCGAGGTCCTGCGCCGTCTTCTCGTAGTCGGCGTAGGCCTCGTACCACTCGAGCATCGTGAACTCGGGATTGTGCTTGTGCGAGACGCCCTCGTTACGGAAGTCCTTGCCGAGCTCGTAGACCCGATCGATCCCGCCGACCACCAGGCGCTTCAGGTAGAGCTCGGTCGCAATCCGCAGGTAGAAGTCGCGGTCGAGCGCGTTGTGGTGGGTGACGAAGGGGCGCGCCAGGGCGCCCCCGTAGAGCGGCTGCAACACGGGGGTCTCGACCTCGACGAAGCCGTGGTCGTCAAGCCAGCGCCGCACCTCCGAGACGGTGCGGGCGCGCAGGCCGAAGCGGCGGCGGCTCTCCTCGTTGGCGAGCAGGTCGAGCTCGCGCTGGCGGTGGCGCACCTCGACGTCCTCGAGACCGTGGAACTTGTCGGGCGGCGGGCGGAGGCTCTTGGCGAGAAGCCGCCAGCGGTCGATCGCCAGCGACAGCTCGCCGCCCCGGCGCGTCGCCAGCGCCGTCCCCTCCACCCCGACGAGGTCGCCGAGGTCGAGGTCGACGAGCAGCTCGAAGGCCTCGGCGCCGAGCAGGTCCGCGCGCGCGTGCAGCTGGATCTGGCCGCTGCCGTCGCGAAGGTCGAGGAAGGCGGCCTTGCCGTGGCCGCGTCTGGCGACGATCCGCCCCGCGACGCGGTGCCGCGAGTCGGTCTCCATCCCCGCTTCGAGACCCTGGTGGGCCTTCAGCACCTCGGCGATCTCCTCGCGTTCGTCGAACTCGTGCGGAAAGGGGTCGATGCCCGCCTTGCGCAGGCGCTCCAACTTCTCCCGCCGGTCGCGGAGAACGTCCGAAAGCTCCCGCTCCTCCTGCCGCTGCTCAGGCTCGCTCATCGCGGCGCGAGCCTATCGGCACTCGCGACTAATGCAGGCGACAGGGCGAGGACGAATCGCCATCGCGCACCGCACGTTCGCGCTCGCTCGAGAAGTGCTGGAGGAGCCCAGTCGCCCGCTGGGCGAATGTGGCCGCAGGCCGCGACATGCAATCTGCCCCCTGCGCGGCGTAGCCGCGCACCATCTCCGTCGCTGCCGCAGGCAGCGACATCAATTCGCCCAGCCGGCGACTGGGCTCCTTCCCGCCCGCCGCGAACCGCGCGCCCTACGCCGACTCGATCTTGGTGATTTTGAGTTTCTTCTTCGGCCCGCGCGGCACCTCGACGGTGACCACGTCGTTGCGCTTGTGGCCGATCAGGGCTTTGCCGATCGGCGACTCGTTGGAGAGTTTGTGCTCGAGCGGGTTGGCCTCGGTCGAACCGACGATCTGGAATTTCTGCGAGTCGCCCGTCTTCTGGTCTTTGACGTGGACGACCGAGCCGAAGGTGACCTCGTCGGTGCCGACGTCCTTCTCGTCGATGACCGTGGCGCGGCGCAGCCGCTCTTCGAGCTGGGCGATCCGCTGCTCGAGCAGCGCCTGCTCGTTCTTGGCGTCGTCGTACTCGGCGTTCTCGGAGATGTCGCCGAACTCGCGCGCCTCCTTGATCCGCTCAGCGACCTCGCGCCGTTTCGTGGTCGATAGGAACTCGATTTCCTCTTTGAGCTTCTCGAGCCCTTCCGGGGTGATTACGGCTTGCCGAGTCACGTCGCTGCCCTCGCTTCGGTTGCTGGAAAGGGGTTGCCCCCAGATCGAAAAAACGCCCGGACACGACGGGCAACTGCCACGCGTGCCAGGGCCGGGAAGGCGCGGGATTATAGCGAGGGGCCGACGCCCGCACTCAGGGGAATTCGAGCCTGGATCAACTCCCTTGCGCGGGGCAGGTCGGCGCTGCGCTGGAGCTCCTCGGCGACCTCCTTGGGCGCCCCCAGCGCCTCGACGTACCAGGGGTAGAACTTGCGCAGGTAGCGGCTCGCCCGCTCGCGGCCGAGGTGCTCCTCGGCGCGGTCGATCGTCCAGAGGAGCTCGGCGACGACCTCCTCGCGCGACGGCGGCTCGACCCGGCGGCCGGTCAGTTCCTCGAAGACCCACGGGTTGCCGAGCGAGCCGCGCGCGATCATCACCGCGTCGGCGCCCGACTCCTCGTAGGCGCGGCGGGCCGCGGCGGCGCTGCTGAGCCCGCCCGAGACGATCACCGGCGCCTCGATCCGCTCGACCAGCTCGCGGGTCAGCGCGTAGTCGGGCTGCCCCTTGTGGCCGACCGCGGCGGCGCGCGGATGGAAGCCGATCGCGGCGACGCCGGCCTCGGCGACGAGGCGATGCGCGAGCTCCACGCCGTCCGTCTCGCCCTTCCGGCGCCCGCTTCTGAGCTTCACGGTGACGGGCAGGCCG
>DASWMG010000040.1:0-2095 GCA_036399875.1 Solirubrobacterales bacterium | reverse complement strand
CGTGCGCGACCGTGCTCTGACGCTGCGGCGCTTCCCCGAGGGCGTTGAGAACCTCGATGCCGCCTTCTTCGAGAAGCGCTGCCCCAAGCACCGGCCGGACTGGGTCGCGACGGCGCCGGTCGAGGTGGAAAAGGACACGATCGACTTCTGCGTCTGCGAGGACCGGGCGACGCTGGTCTGGATGGCGCAGTTGGCGGCGATCGAGCTGCACCCCTCGCTGGCGCTGGCCGAGGACATCGACCGGCCGACCGTGCTCGCCTTCGACCTCGACCCGGGCGCGCCGGCCGACGTGCTCGACTGCGCGCGGGTGGGGCTGCGGCTGCGCGAGCTGTTCGGCCACTTCGGCGTCGAGTGCTTCCCGAAGACCTCGGGCTCGAAGGGCCTGCAGGTCTACGTGCCGCTCAACACCGCGGTCACCTACGAAGGGACGAAACCGCTGGCGCGGGCGATCGCCCAGCTGCTGGAGAAGCAGACCCCTGATCTCGTCGTCTCGAAGATGAAGAAGGTCGACCGCAAGGGGAAGGTCTTCGTCGATTGGTCCCAGAATCACTCGCGCAAAACGACGATCGCCGTCTATTCCCTGCGCGCCCGCGAGCGGCCCACCGTCTCGACGCCGGTCACCTGGGAGGAGTTAGAAGGCGCCCTGGAGCGCGACGACCGCGAGTGCCTCGTCTTCGAGGCGGCCGGCGTCCTGGAGCGGATCGAGCGCGACGGTGACCTCTTCGCGCCGGTTCTGGAGCTGGAGCAAGAACTGCCGGAGCTGTGAGCTAAAGCTCCTGCCGCACCACGGGCTGCCGCGTCGCCTTGACCTCATCGAGGCGGCGGACCGGCGTCGTGTAGGGGGCACTCTTCGCCACCTCGGCGTCCTCCTCGGCCTCGGCGAGGATCCGCTCGATCGCCTCGGCGAAGGCGTCGAGGCTCTCCTTGGTCTCGGTCTCGGTCGGCTCGATCATCAGCGCCTCGTCGACGAGGAGCGGGAAGTAGACGGTCGGCGGATGGAAGCCGAAGTCGAGCAGGCGCTTGGCGAGGTCGAGGGTCGCGATTCCCAGCTCGCGCTTCATCGGCTTGCCAGAGAGGACGAACTCGTGCATGCAGTGGCGGTCGAAGGCGACCGGCAGGCGCTTGCCGGCGCGGCCCCCGGCGAGCCGCGCCTTCAGGTAGTTGGCGTTGAGGACCGCGGTCTCCGACGCCTCGGCGAGGCCGTCGGCGCCGAGGCTGAGGATGTAGGCGTAGGAGCGGACGAAGACGCCGAAGTTGCCCTGGAAGCCGCGCAGGCGTCCGATCGACTTGGGCCGGTCGGTGTCGAGGTCGAAGAACGGGCCGCCGCCGTTGTCGCCCCCGCGCCGCACCACCTGCGGGCAGGGCAGGTAGGGCTCGATCCGCTCGGAGACCGCGATCGGGCCGGCGCCCGGGCCGCCGCCGCCGTGCGGCTGGCTGAAGGACTTGTGGAGGTTGACGTGGACAATGTCGAAGCCCATGTCGCCGGGCCGCGTCTGTCCCATCACCGCGTTGAGGTTGGCGCCGTCGTAGTAGAGCGTCCCCCCCGCCTCGTGGATCAGCGCCGCCATCTCGGCGATGTTCTCGTCGAAGAGCCCCAGGGTGTTGGGGTTGGTCAGCATCAGGCAGGCGACCTCGTCGGAGACCTTGGCGCGCAGGTCGTCCATGTCGACGCCGCCGCGCTCGTTGGTCGCCACCTTGACGCTCTCGTAGCCGGCCATCGTCACCGACGCCGGGTTGGTGCCGTGCGAGGTGTCGGGCGCCAGCACCTTGGTCCGCTCTTCGCCGCGGTCGGCGTGGAAGGCGCGGGTGAGGAGCAGGCCGGCCAGCTCGCCGTGCGAGCCGGCCGAGGGCTGGAGGCTGACGTGCGGCAGCCCGCAGATCTCGGCCAGTGACTCCTGCAGCAGCCACATCAGCTCCAGCGCGCCCTGGGCGCGGCGCGGGTCCTGGGCTGGGTGCAGGCGGGCATGGCCGGGCAGCGCCGCTACCCGCTCGTTGAGGCGCGGGTTGTGCTTCATCGTGCAGGAGCCGAGCGGATAGAAGCCCGAGTCCAGGTCGAAGTTGCGGCGCGAGATGCCGTTGTAGTGGCGCACGATCT
>DASWMG010000039.1:0-5739 GCA_036399875.1 Solirubrobacterales bacterium | reverse complement strand
CCTCCTTCCCGGAGTTCGTGCTGGGCTTCGTCGAGAGCCGCCGAATCGCGGTCGTCCACATCATGAACTCGCGACTCGGCTTCGACCTGCTGCCCGACATGGCGTGCCTGCCGGAGCCGCCGGCGGTCGTCGTGCAGATGCACGCCGAGGAACCGAACCGCGCCGGCTACGTGCGCTATGCGACGCGGCGCTACGGCAACCTGATCGACGCCTTCTCGGTCACCAGCGAGGACCTGAAGCAACGGGTCGCCGGCTACGACATCCCGCCCAGCCGGATCGATGTCATCCACTCGGGGGTCGACGCGGCGGAGGAGTTCGACCCCGATCGCGTCGAGCCGCTCCCCCTCGGCGATCCGGGCGTGCCGCGCGTCCTCTGGCCGGGCCGCCTGGTCGAGCAGAAGGACCCGATGCTGACGCTCGAGGTGCTCGCGCGCGCCCGCCCGCGCGGCGCCGAGTTCCTGCTCGACGTCGTCGGCGACGGTCACATGAAGGCCGACCTGGAGGCGCGCGCGAGCTCGCTCGGCGTCGCCGAGATGATCCGCTGGCACCCCGCCTCGCAGCAGATGCCGCGCTGGTACCGAAGCAGCGACCTGCTGCTGATGACGAGCCTCTACGAGGGGGTCCCCTACGTCATCTACGAGTCGCTCGCGATGGGCGTCCCCGTCGTCGCCCCGGCGCTGCCCGGCAACGTCGAGCTGATGGACGACGACAGCGGCGCCCTGATCGAGCCGCGCGACGACGCCGACGCCTACGCCGAGGCGCTCGTCGCCCTGCTCGAGGACTCCGAGCGGCGCGCCGAGATGGGGCGCGCCTCCCGGCAGCGGATGCTGACCGAGTTCTCGCTCGCCCAGATGGGCCGGCGCCACGGCGAGCTGTACGAGCGACTGCTCGAGCGCCGCCCGGCCAGCGGTCGCTGGCGGATCGCCGAGCGCAGCGAGGAGTGGCCCGAGAGCCCGGCGCGCGCCGAGGAGGCCGCCGCCCCGCAGCCCAGCGTCGAGCTGCGCCGCAATCCCGTCCCCGAGCGCAGCATCGGGGTCGGCGTGCCCTGCTTCGGCCACGGCATCTTCCTCGGCGAATGCGTCGAGTCGATCAAGGCGCAGACGCTGCCCCCGGCCCGGATAGTCGTCGTCGACGACGGCTCCGACGACCCGGAGACGATCGAGGCGCTGAAGCGCTGGGACGACGACCCGGCCGTCACGGTCCTGCGGCAGGGAGCGAACCTCGGCCCGAGCGCTGCCCGCAACCGGGCGCTGGAGCACTTCGACACCAGCTACGCGCTCTGGCTCGACGCCGACGACATGCTGCTGCCGGACGCACTCGAGCGGATGGTGGCGAAGCTGGAGTCGGCGCCCGAGGACGTCGGCTTCGTCTATCCGCACCCGAAGCACATCGGCAACCGGACCGACTTCGCGCTGATGCCGGCCTACAACCTGTGGCTGCTGATGCGGGAGAACTACTGCCCCTCGCCGGCGCTCTTCGACCGCCGCCTCTTCGACCTCGAGGACATCGCCTACCCCGAGGACATGGTCGTCGGCCACGAGGACTGGGACCTCATCCTCCGCCTGGCCGAGCACGGCGTCCGCGGGGTCCATGCGGACGGGCCGACCTTTCTCTACCGCAAGCAGGGGTTCAGCCGCATCAGCGCCGCCGACTACGGCCCCTATGACTTCCACCGAACGGCCGAGGAGCGCCACCCGGCCCTGTACCTGAACGCCGACGCGATCAAAGCGGAGTGGGCGCCGGCCCTCTCGATCGTGCCGCTGCCGGAACCGGGCGCTGAATGGGACGGGCCGGCCCTCGCCGGCCTCGACCGCCAGACCTGTCGCGATTTCGAGCTCCTGCCGCCCGGCGCCGAGCCGCAGGAGTCTCTCGATGAGACGCGGGGCCGGTTCGTGCTCCTGATGACGCCGCGAATGGCCCCGATGCTGGAGCGGCCGTCGTTCGTCGAGCAGCTTTTGCGCGCGTTCTTCGCCAGGCACGGCATCGCGGCCGTCGTGCTCGGGGAGGCCCCCGCCGTCTCGCGCCATGCCTTCTCACAGCTCGACGACGAGGAGCGCCTCGAGGCCCAGCCGGTGGGAGTCGCGTTCGAACGTTCGATCGCCGGCCGCATCCCCGAGGTCGAGCCCGCCCCGGGCCATTCCCTGCTCGCCGCGACGACGATCGGGCTGCAGGCCCACGGCCTCGTGCAGTGGCGGCTGGCCCGCGTCGCCGACGCTCCCGGCGGTGGCGCGGCGGTTCCCGGCGCCGACAAGCGGCTCGATCTCAACCACCGCTATCCGGCCGACAGGGCGGAGGAGACCGCGAGAAAACTCGCCGCGGCGCAGGCGCCGCGCCTTCCAGCCCTCACCCCGGGAGCCGTGCGGCGCTGGGCCGGCGCGCCAGGCTGGATGCCCCCCGGCACCCAACCGCTCTGCCGTCACGTCCAGGTCAACGGCCCGCTGCGGGTCGTCACCAACGAGCGCAAGCCGCCACCCGGATACGAGCTGGAGTTCGAACTGGGCGCCGTTCAGATCACGGCCCAGCCGGGGACGAAGCGCGTGATCCGCCGAGCCGGGAGATACGAGCTGAGCGAGGACCAGGAAGAGCCGCGGGAGGGACATCCGCTCGGCTACGTCGAGGAGCTTCCCCTGCCGCTCCTCGACCGCCTCGAGCTTCGCCGCATGCCGGACGGCCAGGAGGTCCTGGTTGCCGGAGCCGACGACCCCCTCTTCGCGCTGGCCGAGCCGGTCGCGGAGCTGGGCTGGATCGAGCCCTTCCCGATCCTGCCGCGCGGCGAGTTCGTGCACGTCGGACCCTGGGGCGCCGTCCTCCTTCTGCGGGAAGCCGACGCGCGGCGGGGCCGCCACCGCTACCGAGCTGCGGCGCCAAAGGAGCGCGCCGGCGGCCTCGCGCTGGGCTCGATGCTGGAGGTTCCCGGGCCGGGCACCGTGTCGTTGTACGTCCGCGCCGACGGACGCCTGGCCAGCGAGCTTGGCGGTCCGGGCGCCGCCAGCCGCGATCCGCGCAAGCTCGCGCGCTGGGTCGCCGCCCCCGTCCGACGACCGGAGGCCGAGACCTGGTCGCCGCGCAACCGAGCGCTCCACCTGGTCCGGCACTGGCGCGACCGGCACCACGACGAGGCTGGCCGCACCGAGTTGGGCCGGCTACAACGCGATCCCGCGCTCGGGTCTCGCCCGCTCTTCAGCACCACCCACCCCGTCACCGGCGATCAGCTCGTCACCTCGGACCCCGACCGGGCCCGCGCCCTCGGCTACCTGCCGGACGTCCTGCTCGGCTACATCCTCGACGCCGGCGCCGAAGAGTCCTCCGCGGCCCCTCCCAGCGTTCCCTGGTAGGGCCTTCAACCGACTCCTGATACGACAAGACCCGCCGAAGCGGGTCGAGTCTGGTGAAGGAGGGAACCACCCCCCAGATGGTTGACACCCGTGCCCAGACTACCACGGCCCATCCCAGACCCGTACCACTTCGGCGGTCCTATGCGGAGGGCGCCGGACTCGAACCGGATCCGCGGTGAACGGACGGATGGGTGTCAACCATCCAGGCACACCCGTGCTCCCTCACCCTCCTGCCCTCGACGTTACCAGTGATATTCGCGCAGAAGTGTGACATCACCAACTGGCACACAATTACTTCAATGTGTTCACACTTCCGCGCGAGAGCGATTAGAACGGGAGTGAGTTCGCGACATCGGCGAGGCGCGGCGCCGCCTTGTCGCGCTCGCTGAGCAGGGGCTCGGAGACCGGCCACTCGACGCCGACATCGGGGTCGTCCCAGGCGATGCCGGACTCGGTCGCCGGGTCGTAGAGGCTGGAGAGCAGGTAGGTGACGTCGGCGATCTCGCTCAGCACCGCGAAGCCGTGGCCGAAGCCGGCCGGGACGAAGAGCTGGCGGTGGCGCTCGTCGTCGAGCACGTGCCCCTCCCACTGCCCGTAGGTGGGCGAGCCGCGGCGCAGGTCGACCGCGACGTCGAAGATCTTGCCGCGCGGGCAGCGGACCAGCTTCGCCTGGCCCGGTTCGGTCTGGAAGTGGAGGCCGCGCAGCGTGTTCGCGACCGAGCGCGAGTGGTTGTGCTGGACGAAGTCGACCTCGATGCCGAGCTCGGCCCAGGAGTCGTTGCGGTAGGTCTCGACCATGAAGCCGCGCTCGTCGCCGTGGACGGTCGGCTCGAGCAGGACGACGCCGTCGAGCTTGGTCTCCAAGCGCTCGGGCATCAGCCGAGCGCCCGGCCGTACTGCTTTTCGTAGTACTCCCGATACTCGCCGGAGCGGATCGGCCCCCACCAGTCCTCGTTGTCGCGGTACCACTGCACGGTGCGCTCCAGGCCCTCGGCGAAGTGGACCTCGGCCTCCCAGCCAAGCTCGCGCTGCAGCTTCTCGGAGGAGAGCGAGTAGCGGCGGTCGTGGCCGGGCCGGTCGGCGACGTACTCGATCAGCGATTCGTCGCCGCCCGTCAGCTCGATCACCCGCTTCACCACCTCGATGTTCTCGCACTCGTCGGGGCCGCCGACGTTGTACGCCTGGCCGGCCTCGCCCTTGGTCAGCACCGTGTGGATGCCGCGGCAGAAGTCCTCGACGTAGAGCCAGTTGCGGACCTGGCGGCCGTCACCGTAGACCGGCAGCGAGTCGCCGTGCAGGGCGTTCAGCACCATCAGCGGGATCAGCTTCTCGGGGTACTGGCGCGGCCCGTAGTTGTTCGAGCCGCGCACGATCGAGGCGTCCATGCCGTAGGTGTGGACGTGGGCGGAGACGAGCAGGTCGCCGGCCGCCTTGGTCGCCGAGTAGGGCGAGGAGGGGTCGAGCGGCGAGGTCTCGGTGAACGAGCCCGACTCGATCGAGCCGTAGACCTCGTCGGTGGAGACCTGCAGGTAGCGCTCGACGCCCAGCTCACGGGCCGCGTCGAGCAGCGTGCCGGTGCCGATCACGTGGGTGCGGGCGAAGGCGTCCTGGTCGTCGATCGAGCGGTCGACGTGCGACTCGGCGGCGAAGTTGACGACCGCGTCGGCGCCCTGCATCGCTTCGCGGACGACGCCGGGGTCCTCGATCGCCCCCTCGATCAGCTCCGTGCCCTCGGGGAGGTTCTCGCGCCGCCCCGCGTAGGTCAGCTTGTCGAGCACGACGACGTCGTGCTCGTCGCCGACCAGGCGGACGTAGGTCGAGCCGATGAACCCGGCCGCGCCGGTAACCAGAAGCCTCATGCCGTCTCCCTCTCGAAGTTCCTCATGCCGCTGCCTCCATCTCCGCCCGCCGCTGCGACAGGTAGGCGGCGAGGCCGTCCTGCCAGGGGGGCAATTCGATCGCGTGTTCGCGCTGGCTCGCCAGCGCCGAGTACGGCGGCCGCGGAGCCGGGCGGCCGAGCATGTCCGTCGTCGCCGAGAGCACCTTGCACTCGACCTTGGCCTGGTCGAAGATCTCGCGGGCGAAGTCGTACCAGGAGCAGGCGCCGCCGGCGGCCATGTGGTGGATGCCGAACTCGACTCCCTCGATCAGCCGCACGATCCCGTAGGCGAGGTGCCAGGTGTAGGTCGGCGAGCCGACCTGGTCGCGGACGACGAGCACCTCGTTCTGGACCTCCGCGAGGCGCAGCATCGTGTCGACGAAGTTGCGGCCGCCGAGCCCGAACAGCCCGGCCGAGCGGACGATGAAGTGGCGCTTGTTGGCAGCGGCGACCGCCTCCTCCCCGGCCAGCTTGGTGCGGGCGTAGGCGGAGAGCGGGGCGGGCTGGTCGCTCTCGACGTAGGGC
>DASWMG010000038.1:0-1613 GCA_036399875.1 Solirubrobacterales bacterium | reverse complement strand
CCGGCGCTGTCACCGAATTCAGCCTTCGGTTGCGCCACCCTTGTTCCATCGCGCAGCTGCTCCAGTCTGAGATTGCCCCCGAACTGACCGGACAGGGTCTCCCACTTAGCACTACTTTGGCATTCTTGGATCAAGGTAGCGCCTGAGCCGGATGCGGCAGTGAGGGCATCGGTCAGGCTGAGGAGGCGTGAGCGCCACCGTAATCGCTCGCCGGATCGCGGGCAGGCTCGGCTGAGGCGGCCCGCGGTCGATTCTTTTTTCCCCCACTCGCCCTGAGGCGACGGTTCTGGAGGAAAGCGAATGCGATCATGGTCATGAGGGCGTGTCGGTGTAATCCGGTCCACGATCGTCCCTCGAAGTGGTCGAGGCCGAGTTCCTCCTTCATCTGCTGATGAGCCTGCTCGCAGACCCATCTGGCCTTGATGGTGGCCGCGAGCGTCGCGAGATCGGCATCGGCCGGCATGTTCGAGAGATAGTACTTGCGTTCGCCGGAGACGCGGTGCTCGCCGACGAGCCAGGCCTCCTCGCCCGGCAGGTGCTGCTGCCCCTTGTCGAGGATGCGCTGTGGCGCGCCGTCCGCGATCCTCACGCGCAGGGTCGCGAAGCTCGCCCTCAATGGCCCTTTCGTGCCGGTCCGCCAGCTGAGCTCGGTCCATGGCGTCTCGGCCAGGATGGCCTCGGCCGATCGCGACAGCGGCTGTGGAAGCGGGTTCTTGCGCGGTCTGCCGCGGCCGGCATCGGGCCAAGTAAGCGCGACGTCGGCCGGATAGACCTTCTGACGTCCCGGGATGCCGACCGCCCAGGTGAGCCCGCGTGCGCTGAGGCCCTGCCGGAAGGCACCCGACATGCCGTAGCCGGCGTCCGCCAGCACGGTCCCGAAGGTGAGCCCGGCCGCCATCACGCGGTCGATCTCTGTGAGGGCGATCTCCGGCTTGGTGCGGGGCGACCGGCTAGCCTCCGGCACGCCGGCCCGGCTCATCCGGTCGGCATCGCCCGTCCAGCTCTCCGGAAGGAACAGCCGCAGGCCGACCGCCACCGGAACCTCGTTCCGGGCCAGCGTCAGCGAGACCACCGTCTGGCAGTTGGCGTTCTTGCCGAGCGCCGAGGCGTATTGCGGCGCGACACCGACCGAGTGCGAGCCCTTCTTCGGCAGGGCCGTATCGTCGATCACCAGCACTGCCTCAGAGCCGCCCACCAGCCTATTCGCTTGGACCGCGAGTTCCTCCTCGAGCGGCGCGGCATCCCAGACCGCGCTCGACACGAAGTGGTGCAACTGATCGTAATCCCCGGAGGCCAGCCGCTCCGCCATCGGCCCGACGCTCTTGCGCTCTCCCGGCCCGATCAGCCCAGCAACATAGAGCGGGCACATCCGCCGCCTCGCCTTGTGACCGAGCCGCGCCAGGAAAGGCTTCAACCACTCCGAAAGATCATCGCTCCAAGCCGACATGCCCCGCTCCTCCATGGCAGGAGGAGGGTCGGCCGACGATCGTAAACGCTGGGTTAATCTGCCAAAGTAGTGCTAGGCGGCTGCGTACAACCGGTCGTCGCTAGTGCAATGACCCTGGAACGGTGAGGGCGACCCGCCAAGTCGAACGTGAGCCGGGTGATGTGGT
>DASWMG010000037.1:0-2231 GCA_036399875.1 Solirubrobacterales bacterium | reverse complement strand
CGGGGTCCCCCTCCCCATCTTCGACGGGGAGGATTACGTCGCAAACAGGTTGGCCGGGTCGGCCATCGCCTTGATCTCGAGAGCGTTGCCGGACGGATCGAGGAAGAACATCGTCGCCTGCTCGCCGGGGAGACCGCGGAAGCGGACGGTCGGAGCGATGACGAACTCGGTGCCCTCCTTGCTGAGGCGGTCGGCCAGGGTCTGCCACGTCTCGATCGGCAGCACGGCGCCGAAATGCGGCACCGGCACGTGGTGGCCGTCGACCGGATTGTGGTGCCGCCGCAGCTCGAGCGCGGGATCGAGATGGGCGACGATCTGGTGGCCGAAGAAATCGAAGTCGATCCATTCGTCGGCGCTGCGCCCCTCCGGGCAGGCGAGCAGTCCGCCGTAGAAGGCGCGGGCGGCCTCGAGGTCGTGGACCGGAAAAGCGAGGTGGAAGGGGGGAAGGCTCATGGGCGTGCTCTGTCATTGCGAGCCGAGCGAAGCAATCCAAAGAGCGTCGGGCCAAACTGGATTGCTTCGTCGCTTCGCTCCTCGCAATGACGGGTGGACGATGAAGCACCTCCTCCTTGCCTTCCTTGCCGGGACAGTCGCGGCGTGCGGTTTCCAGCCGCTCGGCCTGTGGCCGCTCACGCTCCTCGCCTTCGCGGCTTTGCTCTGGCTGGTCGGCGGAGCGGCGAGCCTGCGCAGCGCGCTCGCCCGCGGCTGGTGGTTCGGCGTCGGCCATTTCGCGGTCGGCCTGAACTGGATCGCCACCGCCTTCACCTTTCAGGCGGCGATGCCGGCCTGGCTGGGCTGGGTCGCCGTCGTGCTGCTGTCGCTCTATCTCGCCGTCTATCCGGCCGTCGCCGCCGGCCTTGCCTGGCGCTACGGCCGCCGCGACCCGCTCCCGCTGACCCTCTGGTTCGCGGCCGCCTGGATCGTCAGCGAGTGGCTGCGCGCGACGCTGTTCACAGGCTTCGCCTGGAACCCGGCCGGCGCCGCCTTGCTGGACGCGGCGGGCATCGCCGGGCTCGCCAAGCTGATCGGAACCTACGGTCTCTCGGGCGTGGCGATGCTCGCCGCCGGCACGCTGCTGCTCGGCGTCCGGCGCCGCTGGCGGAGCGCCGCGGCGCTCGGCGTGCCGCTCCTCGCCGCGGCTTTGCTGCTCTGGCCGATACGTCTCACCGAGCCCTCCGGCCTTCGCACAGCGATCCGGCTCGTCCAGCCCAACGTCAGCCAGACCGACAAATGGCGGCCGGGGATGGACGAGGAGATCCTGCGCCGCCTCGGCACGCTGTCGCAGGCGGGCGCGAACGAGCCGCGCCTGCTGCTCTGGCCCGAAGTCGCGGTCACCGAGCCGCTCGAGGATGCGCGGCGCCACCCCTTGGTCGCGGTCAGCGTCGGACGGACCCGCGCCGCCGTGCAGCGAATGCTGGGGCCGAACGACCTGCTCCTGACCGGCGGCATGGCCGTCAACTCGCGCGATGGCGAGCATGCGTCGGGCGCGACGAACAGCGTCTACGCGATCGACGGGCGAGGCCGGATCCTCGGCCGCTACGACAAGGCGCACCTCGTCCCCTATGGCGAATATCTGCCGATGCGGCCGCTGCTCTCGGCCCTCGGCCTTTCGCGGCTCGCGCCCGGCACGCTCGACCAGGATGCGGGCCCGGGGCCGCGCACGCTCGATCTGCCGATCGTCGGGCGCGTCGGCTTCCAGCTCTGCTACGAGATCATCTTCTCGGGAGAGGTGGTCGACCGCGCCGATCGGCCGGACTTCCTGTTCAATCCCTCCAACGACGCCTGGTTCGGCGAGTGGGGTCCTCCGCAGCACCTCGCCCAGGCGCGGATGCGCGCCCTCGAGGAGGGCCTGCCCGTGCTGCGCTCGACGCCGACCGGAATTACCGCCGTGATCGACGCGGACGGGCGGCTCGCGGCGTCGCTTCCGCGGCACCGGCCGGGCTTCCTCGACTGGCGCCTGCCGCGGCCGCACCCGCCGACCCTGTTCGCCCGCTTCGGCAATGTGCTGCCGCTGCTGTTCGCGCTGCTGCTCGCCGCGGCGGCGATTGCAGTAAGCCGCAAAGCCCGCTAGGGGCGGACATAAGGATATGTTTATATCCGCAATTTCCCATCAGCAGGAAAGCCCGCCCGCACGATGCGCAGCAACTATCTCTTCACGTCCGAATCGGTCTCGGAAGGCCATCCCGACAAGGTTTCCGACCAGATTTCCGACGCGATCGTCGACCTGTTCC
>DASWMG010000036.1:0-6534 GCA_036399875.1 Solirubrobacterales bacterium | reverse complement strand
TGAGCGCGAGCCGCCCCTTCGCCGTCTACGCCGACGGCGAGCACCTGACCGACCTCCCCGCGACGCTGCGGGTCCTGCCGCGCGCGCTGAGCGTCGTCGTGCCGCGGCCGGCCGAGTGAGCGCGGCGAACGGCGGCCTGTTCGGCGCCAAGCGCCTCTTCGCCAGAGCCGCCGGCACCGCCAGCCGGGCGAGCGGGCGCGGCGGCGGCACGACCCTGCCCGGACGGCTGCTGCTCCGACTCGCCCCCGACGCGATCGCCCGCCTCGGAGCTCCGCTGGACGGGCGGGTGACGCTGATCAGCGCCACCAACGGCAAGACGACGACGGCCGGGATGGTCTCGGCGCTGCTGGCGGCAGACGGGCGCCGGCCGATCCACAACCGGGCCGGGTCGAACATGACCTGGGGAATCGCCACGGCACTGCTCGAGCAGGAGGGCGAGGAGGGCCTCTTCGAGGTCGACGAGGCATGGCTCTCGCGGGTGGTGGAGCAGCTCGACCCCGGCCTGATCGTGCTCGGCAACCTCTTCCGCGATCAGCTCGACCGCTACGGGGAGATCGAGAAGCTGGCCGACGACTGGGCGCGGACGGTGGCGGCTCGGACAGGGCGCAGCCGCTTCGCGCTCAACGCCGACGACCCGCTCGTCGCCGACCTCGGGCGCGAAGCGGACGGCCGTCGCCGCGACGGAGTCCTCTACTTCGGCGTCGAGGACGCGGCGCAGGCCCTGCCGGAGCTGCAGCACGCCTTCGACGCCAAGCACTGTCGCCGCTGCGGCAACCCCTACGCCTACGCACGCGCCTTCGTCGGCCACCTCGGCCATTACTCCTGCCCAAGCTGCGGCGCAACTCGGCCCGAGCCCGAGGTGGCGGCGACGGCGATCGATCTGCACGGCATGAGCGGCTCGGCGGTGACGGTCCGTACTCCCGGCGGCGAGCTGCACCTGGAGCTGCCCCTGCCGGGCCTCTACAACGTCTACAACGCGCTCGCCGCGATCGCGGCTGGGCTGCAACTCGGCGTCGAGCCGGAGCGGATCGCCGGCGCGCTGAGCGAGGCCCGGGGTGCCTTCGGCCGGGTCGAGACGGTCCCGGTCGAGGGCAAGGACGTCTCGATCCTGCTGATCAAGAACCCGGCGGGCGCCAACGAGGTCCTGCGCACGCTGCGACTAGAGGGCGGCGACGGCGGCCTCGATCTATGGATCGCGCTCAACGACCGGATCGCCGACGGCCGCGACGTCTCCTGGATCTGGGACGCGGACTTCGAGCTGCTCGCGGGGGCGGTGCGGCGCGTCACCTGCGCCGGCACCCGGGCGCCGGAGATGGCGCTGCGGCTCAAGTACGCGGGCTGGCCGCAGGAGGCGATCGCGGTCGAGGAGGAAATCGACGCCTCGCTCGACGCCGCCCTCGCCGCCGCGCCCGGCCGCCTCTTCGCCCTGCCCACCTACACGGCCCTGATGGAGCTGCACCGGCTGCTCTCCTCGCGCGGCCTGACGCGGGAGTTCTGGCGATGAGCGCGGCAGCGACCGAGCGTGCATATCTGAATCTTCGCGAGGGAGCGAAGCGCGAGGCCATGTTTTGAGCGCGGCGATCTGGCACGACGTCGAGTGCGGCGCCTACGCGGCCGACCTGCCGCTCTGGGAGGAGCTGGCCGACGAGGCGGGCGGCCCCGTCCTCGACCTCGGCTGCGGAACCGGCCGGGTGACGCTGCACCTGGCCCGCCGCGGCCACACGGTGCTCGGCCTCGACCGCGACCCCGAGCTGCTCGCGGCGCTGCGCCAGCGGGCGGCCGGAATGCCGGCCGAAGCCGAGCTCGGCGACGCCGCCGACTTCGCCCTCGGCGCCGAGTTCGGGCTGGCGCTGGCGCCGATGCAGCTCGTGCAGTTGCTCGCGCCCGAGCGGCGGACGAGCTGCCTGCGCCGCGTCGCCTCCCACCTGCGGCCGGGCGGGCTCGCGGCGCTGGCGATCGTCGCCGACCCGCCACGGGGCGAGACCGAGACCGCCTCCCCTCCCCTCCCCGACGCGCGCGAGATTGACGGCTGGATCTACTCGAGCCTGCCAATCGAGAGCCGTCTGGACGACGGTGCGATCGTCGTCCGCCGTCTGCGCCAGACGATCTCGCCGGGCGGCGAGCTGAGCGAGGAGCTGGACGAGGTGCGGCTGCGGCGCCTCGACGCGGACACGGTCGAGCGCGAGGGACGGGCGGCGGGGCTGCGCCCGGCGGGCCGGCGCGTGATCCCCGCCACCGCCGACCACGTCGGCTCGACCGCCGTCCTGCTCGAACGGGGGGCCTGATGGAGCTGCGCGTCCTCGCCCTCTATCCGGAGCAGATGAACATCTACGCCGACCGCGGCAACATCCTCTTCCTGCGGCGGCGCTGCGAGTGGCGCGGGATCGGCTTCGCCTACGCGGCCGCCGGGCCCGGTGACCGGATCGACCCGGCCGCCCACGACCTCCTCTACCTGGGGGGCGGCCAGGACCGCGACCAGCGCGCGGTCGCGCTGGACATGGTGGCGAGCAAGCGCGAGGCGCTGGCGGCGGCGGTCGAGGACGGCGCCGTGATGCTGGCCGTCTGCGGCGGCTACCAGCTGCTCGGTCAGGGCTACCAGCTCGGCGAGGAGCGCCTGCCCGGGCTCGGCCTGGTCGACCTGGACACCGTGCGCGAGCCCGGCGAGCGGCTGATCGGCAACGTCGCGATCGAGGTCGACCTCGGCGACGGCCCGCGCGTCGTGGCCGGCTTCGAGAACCACGGCGGGCGCACCTATCTCGGCGAGGGCGCCCAGCCGCTGGGACGGGTGCTGAGCGGCTTCGGCAACAACGGACGCGACGGCTTCGAGGGCGTGCGCCGCGACAACCTGATCGGGACCTACCTGCACGGCCCGCTGCTGCCCAAGAACGCCTGGCTCGCCGACCGTCTGATCGCGCTCGCCCTGGAGCGCCGCTACGGCTCCGCGCCGGAGCTCGAGCCGCTCGACGACCGGCTCGAGCAGGCGGCGGCCGAGTCGGCATACACCGCGGCTCGCCGCAACTGAGTACCTGGCCATTTGTTCGGGTAGCGGTATGTACATGCCGCATTCAGCAGGGAGACTTGCGGTGCTCGTCGCCGTCCTGATCGCAGTCCTACCGGCCACCGCCGGCGCGGCTCCCACCTGCGAGCAGGGGCCGGAAACCGTCGGCAACACCATCTACGGGACGCCGTGCGACGACACGATCAGGGCGCCCCGCAGCGTCGGGGTCGTGAACGGCGAAGGCGGCAACGACACTCTCTACGGCGGCCGAGGCAACGACCGGCTGAACGGCGGCCCCGGCAACGACCGGCTCTACGGCGGGATCGGCGACGACCAGTTGCGCGGCGGGGACGACGACGACCGTCTTTCGGGCGGCTTCGGCGCCGACTCCATGCTCGACGGCGAGGCGGGCAACGATTTCGTTCGCGGCGACGCGACGATCGACCAGATCCAGAACAGCGGCGGCGGTACCGACACGCTCAGCTACGCGACCGGCGTCACGCCGGGGTTCTTCAACCGGTCGGACCCGCCGTACTCCTTCCCGAACTTTTCCGCCTACGCCGACTTCCCGACGACGCCGGCGGGGCGCGGTGTCTACGTCAACCTGCAGACCGGCAGGGGCGACAACGGCCGGGCGCCCGATGGCGGCGGCTTCGACGAAGAAGTCGAGACGAGCAGCTTCGAGGTCGTGATCGGGACGGCTTTCGCCGACTACATCGTCGGGACCTCGGCCGCGCAGACGATCTACGGCGGCGGCGGACCCGACGTCCTGCTCGGCGCAGGCGGTGCCGACCAGCTCTTCGGCGGCGACGAGGGCGACTACTGCGACGCGCCCGGCGGAACCACCAGCGGCTGCGAGCACAGCGGCGGCGACCAGCAGGTCGACCCGCGACCCGTCGGCTCGGTCGCCGCCGGCTCGATGACGCCCGCGGGCGTCAATCCGCCCGCCCTCTACCTGACCGGCAGCAGCGGCAACGACGCGGCCGTGGCGACCTACTCCGACCCGCCGGCCGGGCCGCCCGAGGTCACGTTCACGCTCGGCGGCGCTCCAGCGGGCAGCTTCACGCTCTCCGAGGCCCCCGACTCGGTTCTCATGGCGGGCCTTGGCGGCGATGACTCGCTCACGACCGTGGGCTTCCCGGAAAGCACCTCGATCGTCCTGCTCGGCAACGCCGACGAAGACCAGCTGACCAGCGGCGGCACCGAGGACGCGCTCGTAGACGGCGAAGGCTCCGATACGGTCGATGCCGGGCCCGGCGACGACGCCGTGCCCAACAACGGCGGCGGCGACGTCCTGCACGCCGGCACCGGCGAGGACCTCTTCGTCTCCGACGCGGTCTGCAACGGCGACCTCCTCGACGGCGGCCCCGACCGCGACAACGCCAACTGGGCCCAGTTCAAAGAAGCGGTGACGATCGACCTGCGGGCGAAAGCGGCCGGCCTCGTCGGGCCGGGCGGGCAGGCACAGTGCCCGAGCCCGGAGCTCCTGACCGAGCTGCAGGCGCTCGAGGACATCGAGGGGTCGAGCGCCGCCGACGTCATGGTCGGCGACGAAGCCGACAACCAGCTGCTCGGCCGGCCCGGCGGCGACACCTACTTCGCGCTCGGCGGCAACGACTCGATACTCGCCAACTCCGGAACGCCCTTCCCCGACCCGGACCCGACGATCGACTGCGGCGAGGGTTTCGACCTTGCGCAGATCGACTTCCCCGAGAACGGTCCCGACGCCGCTCCGGTTGGCTGCGAGGAAGTCGAGGAGCGGGCCCCGAACAGCTTCCGGCCGCCCAATACGCCCCCCGACCCGAACCCCGAACCGCCGGCCCCACCGATCACGCCGCCGCTCACGTTCCCACCACCACCGCCCAAAATGACCCCTGACCGGATCGATCCGCGCACCAGCGTGCGCCGTCACCCGGCCCGCCTGCTCTTCTCGGCACGGCCGCTGCGCCGCGTCGCCTTCGCCTTCACGGCGAACGAGCCGAAGGTCCGCTTCCGCTGCAAGCTCGACCGCCGGCCCTGGCAGGCCTGCCGCTCGCCGCGCGCCTACCTGGTCCGCCCGGGCCACCACGCCTTCCGCGTCTTCGCGATTGACGCGGCCGGCAACCGCGACCGCACCCCGGCCGTCTTCGGCTTCCGCGTGCGCCTCCGCTGACGTGGCCTAGCGGCCGCTGGAACCGAAGCCAGCGCGGCCGCGCACGCTCTCGCTCAGCGCCTCGACCTCGACCGGCTCGGGCAGGGCAATCGGCGCGACGACGAGCTGGGCGATGCGGTCGCCCGGCTCGATCCGGAAGGTCTCGGCCGGATCGGTGTTGAGCAGCAGCACCCGTAGTTCGCCGCGATAGCCGGAGTCGATCAGCCCCGGCGCGTTGACCAGGGCGATGCCGTGCTCGCGGGCGAGCCCCGAGCGCGGCAGCACGAGCCCCGCGTGCCCCTCGGGAATCTCGACGCCAAGCCCGGTCGCGACGCTCCACCTCTCCCCCGGCCCGATGTGCGCCGGCTCGCAGGCGTGGAGGTCGAGGCCGGCGTCGTCGGGATGCGCACGCCTCGGTACGGTCGCGTCGTCGCGCAGCTTCGCCACTCGCAGCTCCATGCGGCGGAACCCTAGATGGTCGATTCGACGGCGAGATCGGCGAAGCGGTGCAGCTCGGCGCGCGGGACCTTGGCGCGGACGAGGACGCCGTCGCCGCCCTCGGTCCGCTCCAGGTCGCCGGCCAGCTCGTAGAGCTCGTGCAATCGCGCGCCCTCGCTGTAGGGGACGAGCAGCTCGACCTCGGCGAGGGTGTCCTCGAAGGCCGCCTCGATCCGGTCGTGAAGCGTCTCGATTCCCTCCCGCTCCAGCGCCGAGACCAGGACCGCGTCCGGATGCCGTTGCAGCGCCTCCGCCCGCTCCTCCTCCCCCAGCAGGTCGGCCTTGTTGAGGACGAGCAGACGCGGCTTCTCGCCGGCCCCGATCTCCTCCAGCACGGCGTCGACCGCGGCCAGGTCGGCGGCGCGGCGCTCCTCGGGCGCGGCGGCGTCGACCACCTGCAGGATCAGGTCGGCGAGCACGGTCTCCTCGAGCGTCGCCTTGAAGGCCTCGACCAGCTGGTGGGGCAGCTTCTCGATGAAGCCGACGGTGTCGGTGAGCAGGTAGTCGCGGCCCGAGAGCTCGAAGCTGCGCGTGGTCGGGTCGAGCGTGTGGAAGAGCCGGTCGCCGACCCCGACCTCGGCCCCGGTCAGCGCGTTCAGCAGCGTCGACTTGCCGGCGTTGGTGTAGCCGGCCAAAGCGACGCGCGGCAGCGAGGAGCTCTCGCGACGGGCGCGCATCGTGCCGCGGTTGCGCTCCAGCCGGGTGAGGCGGCGGCGCAGCGCGGCGATCCGGTTGCGGGCGAGCCGGCGGTCGGTCTCGATCTGGGTCTCGCCGGGGCCCCTGGTGCCGATGCCGCCGTCGATGCGGCCGGCGCCGAGCCGCTCGAGGTGAGTCCACAGACCCCGCATGCGAGCCATGTTGTACTCGAGCTGGGCCAGCTCGACCTGGAGCTTTCCCTCGGCCGAGT
>DASWMG010000035.1:0-1672 GCA_036399875.1 Solirubrobacterales bacterium | reverse complement strand
GCCCTGGCAGAAGCTGGTTGGTTGCTGAGCGTGCGCTCTTTGGACTCGACCTAGCAGGCCGTTGAAGAACTCATTCGCGTTCGGCGACGAAGCCCGAGTCGTCGCTGTTGTGGATGAAGATGTGCCCGACGAGCCGACCGGCCGTTCCGAAGGTGGCCCAGCCGCGGCCGCACGCTGGATCGGCGTCGCTGAACCCTTCCCAGGAGAACTCGGCGGAAGCGGAGCCGCCTCGACCTCCGTAGCGGACGTCGAGCCAGCCCTTCACAGTTCCGAACACGAACGCGCCGTCGTCCTCGCCCTCGAACGCGATGTGGGCGGGCTTGACCAGGTCGAGGTAGTCGTTATCCCACACGTCCATCTCGGTGATCCGCCAGCGACCCTCAAAGGCCTTGGCCAGAGTGGATGCGCGCCTCACGGGACGGCTCCGGCCATGAGCTTGGGCAGGCGCACGAGGTTGTAGGCGGCGGCGGCGAACGCAAATGCCCATCCCACCCTGTCGCGGCCGCGGAACTTGGTTTTGCGTTGACCAGCCACGGTCTTGATCCAGCCGAACGCCTCCTCGATGCGTTTGCGGACGCGTTGGCTTTGTCCGTAACCGGCGTGGCGCGTCGTGCGGCGATCGATGGCTGAGCGGCGTGCATTGGCGTTCTGCGCGACGTGCGGGCGCACGTTCATTGACCTGAGCTCGTTGACGAAGTCCTCAGCATCGTAGCCCTTGTCCGTGGCGACGCTAACGGAGCGCGGTCGGTCGGCGCGCGGCTCGATCATCGCGAGGGCGGCGATCCGCTCGGCATGGCCATTCGCAGGCGTGACGCGGGTGTCGACGATCAGTGCAGAGCGGTTCTCCATCAGCCCATGGCCGATGAAGCAGAGCTTCGCCTCCATGCCGGGTCCCTTGCGATAGAGCCTGGCGTCGGGATCGGTCGTGCTCTCGTGAGTGTCGTTCGAGCGCTTCTCGCCTTTGAAGTCGACCTCGCCGTTGCGCCCACCGCCCGCGGGCGGCTCGTCTGAGCCAAGGGCACGCTTGGGCCGGAAGCTCTTCATTGAGGCCCACGCCTCGATGAGCGTGCCGTCGACGCTGAAGTGCTCGCTCGACAAAAGGTGCTTCACCCCTGGCTGGGCGAGGACTGCAGCGAGGAACCTCGATGCCACATCGCCCGCGAGGAGCCGGTCGCGGTTTTTCGAGAACACCGAGTGATCCCAGACCGGGTCATCGATCGACAGCCCAACGAACCAGCGAAACAGCAGGTCGAACTCCAACCGCTCCATCAGCAAGCGCTCGGAGCGGATCGTGTAAAATGCCTGGAGGAGCATCGCTCTCAGCAGCATCTCGGGCGGGATCGATGGCCGACCCGTGCGCGCGTAAAGCTCGTCGAACGCCGCTGTCAGGGACTCCAGCGCGGCATCCGCAAGCTGACGGATCGCTCGCAAGGGGTGATCGCGCCGAACCCGAACCTCGAGGTCAACATACGAAAACAATGACCCGGAGCGTTTGTCCGAACCCCGCATGCGCCTCTCCTCCAACTTCCGAGGAGAGTGAATCACGCTCGCCTGCGAGCCGCCACCGGGTTCTTCAACAGCCTGCTAGGAAGCGGTCCGGAACTACAAACCCGGTCCGCCGTTGAGCTTGGCCTTACTCAGTAGGCGGCAGGAGACCTAGCCATGAGCCTTC
>DASWMG010000034.1:0-3404 GCA_036399875.1 Solirubrobacterales bacterium | reverse complement strand
AATCGACCGCCAGCGATGGCGGTCGATTCAAGGCGGTCCCCGGGACGGGCAGGGGTACGTCTTCGGGGACCGGGTGCTTATTTGGTGGGCTCAGACGGCGGGAGGCGCCATGATGCGGCAATCGCCCAAGCCCTGTTCGGGCGGGTGAGGACTTGCGTCCATCCCCTTTCCCGGTGTGGCGATTATGCGCCCGGCCTGTCCAACATGTCTACAACTCGCATTCTCCGCTACTCACAATCGAGTAGAGCTTTTGTACTGAATAGTGGGGGATAGAAGTTCGCGTTTACCCAACTGGAGAGCGGTTGGGAACGAGCCTGTACAGGCCGGCCCAGGGCTCTGTACGATCGAGTTCATAGGCCATCTGAAGCCGTTTGAAGCGCCGCGCCAAAGAGGATGTCGTGCTCGGCGACGCGAATCCGCGCGAGGTCGAAGGCGCGCATCGCCTCGACGAGGATGACTACGCCGGCGATGATCGTCGGAGCGCGGTCGGCGTGCAGGCCGACGATCTCGACTCGCTCGGCGAGCGGGCGCGAGGCGAAGAGCGAGAGCAGCCGCTGGATCGTCTCCAGCGAGAGGACGTGGCCGTGAACCCGCTCGGGGTCGTAGGGCTCCAACTCGAGCTCGACGGCGGCGAGCGAGGTGGGGGTGCCGGCGACGGCGATGCCGGCGGCTACGCGCGCGGCCTGGTCGGCGGGGACCGCGGCTTCGATCGAGCCGCGCACGTCGGCGGCGAGTTCCTCTAGCTCCGCCGCGGTGGGCGGGTCGCCGGTGATGTGGCGCTCGGTGTGGCGGACGACCCCGACCTGCATCGAGTGCTCGAAGTCGATCCGGTCGCCGTGGCCGACGATCAGCTCGGTCGAGCCGCCGCCGATGTCGATGACGAGCGTCGGCTCGGCGGGCGGTCGCTCGTGCGTGGCGCCGAGGTAGGTGAGGCGAGCCTCCTCGCCGCCGTCGAGGACGCGGGCGGTCAGCGCGAAGCGCTCCCGCAGCTCGGCGACGAAGGCGTCGCCGTTGGAGGCGTCGCGGACGGCGCTGGTCGCGATCGTCGTAGTTGCCTCGACCTCAAGCTGCTCGCAGAGAGCGGCGTAGTCGCCTATGGCGTCGCAGGTGGCCTCGATCGCCTCGGCCGAGAGCTGGCCGGTCAGGTCGACGCCCCGGCCCAGTCGGGTCACCCGGCTCTGCCGCTCCAGCTTGGCGACGTTCCCGTCGGCCACGTCGGCGATGAGCAGGCGCGTCGAGTTGCTGCCGACGTCGATCACCGCCACTCTCTTGGATGCCTCCGCCACGGGCGGGCACTCTAAGCGCGCCGCCCCGCAAACGGCCGTGCCCCTGTTCGACAATTCCTCACCCGCCCGCCAACCGTTGCTAGCATGCCCCTACCGCCGCGGGGTGGAGCAGCCAGGTAGCTCGTCGGGCTCATAACCCGAAGGTCGCGGGTTCGAATCCCGCCCCCGCTATAGGTCGACAGCCCGCATTTGCGGCCGCGCGACGTCTACGTCAAGTAAGCCCGCACTGGCGCTTAAAGACTGCCCCGCGGTGGTGGGCCGAACCCACCCATCGTCTACTCTTGATCCCAGGCGCAGCGGACCAGTGCCGTGGCGTCTTCAAGTGGCGAGACCAGTGATCCGGTCCGGAGCGACCGACGCGCGGGCCTCCATCGGAGAATTCGATCGGGGAGGTCCCTTTGTCGTTACTTAGGATCGAGGAGCGCGACCTGGACGATGGTCGCCGCGAACTCCGCCTCGAGGGAGAGCTCGACCTCGCGGTGGCCGAGCGGCTGCAGGCGCGTCTGAACGCCGCCCTTGCGGACGACGTCGAAGTGCTGGTCTGCCTGGAGGAGTGCGAGTTCATCGACTCGACTGGAATCGCGGTGATCGTCTTCACGCACAGGCTGATGGCGGGCAAGGGGAAACGCCTGCTCGTCTGCCATCCCTCGCCCGCGGTGCGTCGCGTCCTCGACCTCACCGGCCTGATCGAACAGGGCCTCGTCGTCGACGGCGCCGACGCGGCGCTGGCGGAGCGGTCCGCCAGCTAGCGCCCGGCGGGCGCACGCGCTGCTCTTGTCAATGACGAGAGAGGGGGGGTATCCTGAGCTTGTGTTGAGGTAGCAGCGGGCGGCGTCCTCGCCGACACGACGCGATCGAAGCGCGACATCTGGTCCGGAGCTGCACGGGTCGCCTGCTTACAGGCGGGATCGGGCCGTCGGGGCGCAGCGTCCATCGGCCGCTGTGTCCTCCGGAGCCCGCGTTCGCCACCCGCACATCGGCTCCAGCTTCCCTGTCCCCGTGCGGTCCCACTTCAGAGAGGATTTGAAGCCAAGATGAGCCAGCAGATACCTGAATCAGCCGAGGCCTCCGATTACCAGTCCTCGGTTCGCGCGGAGATATCCCGGGAGATGGTCCGCCTCTACAAGGAGCAGTTCGGCCGTGGCCCGACCAAGTCGAGGACCGAGTTCGCCGGCCCGGACATAGTCATCTGCACGCTGGAGGACAGCTTCACGCCGGCCGAGAGGCGCCTGGCGGAAATGGAGGAGCACCAGCGCCTTCGCGACACGCGGCTCTACTTCCAGCATGCGACGAAGGGTGAGTTCATCGGGACCATCGAAAGGATCCTGAATCGCAAGGTGCGTGCCTTCAACAGCAGCATCGACACGCATTGCGACGTCGCGGTGGAGGTATTCCACCTGGAGCCCGACGCCCCTCAGCGCTGAGACGAGGCGGCTACGCCGTATTCGGCCGCGGCAGCCGCCTTGCGGCTGGGTCAACGTAACGCATTCGCACTCCTAGTCACTGCTTTCTCCTTCATCCTCGGCTCGCTCCTCAGGGGTCTCCAGTTTTTGATCGAGGCTCTTCATCGAGGTATCCAAGAAGGCGCTCCAGATTTGCTGGCGTTGCGTCTGGTACCACAGGGCTATCTGATCGACGTCCGTCGTCAACTCCGCCTTGGCGAGACAGATCAGCAGCAGATCGACCGCCTCCTTGGCGCGCCCGCCATCGGGTCGCCGCAGAAGTTCCTCGTAGAAGGTGGGGTAGAACGGATGGGCTTTGTTGATCCTGATCACCATCTGGGTGCCGATCCAGAGCGGCTCGAAGAAGGGCCCGAATTGGATGTCGACGTATTCGATTCGATATGGGCGACGTTCGGCTTCGACTTCCAGCGCTTTGCGCGCTTCCGCGTGTGACTCGTCACCTCCGCTGCTGGCTCGTCGGTCGGCCTCCGCGACAAGTGCTTTCCGGGCCCCCTCCCGGAAGAAGGAAGGCACGGTGGGCTTCGCGCCGCTCGCCACGTCCGCGTCCTGAGCGGCCTGCTCGGCGACTGAGGGCCGGGAGGGGGGGCCAGGTCGGCGCTGACGCCGTCGTTGAGTGGATTGCCACCTGTTCTCTTCGCGGACCGCTATGTCGACC
>DASWMG010000033.1:0-2279 GCA_036399875.1 Solirubrobacterales bacterium | reverse complement strand
GCCGAGCTCCCCGGCCCGCCGCGTCTGGTCGCGCAAACGCCGCTTGTTCTCTGGTGTTTGCGCTTGCTCAACGAGCCCCGCGCCCGACTGGCCGAGCGAATCAAGGATCGACCGGATCTCCGCAGCGTCCCCGATCTCGCGATCCTCGGCGAAGTTGGCCCGGAAGACCGCCCGGACGAACTCGGGGAGCCAGGGCTCGAGCTTCGCACTCGCCAGACAAGCGACCCGGGCGGCGAGCAGGCCGTCACGCGGGAAGCGCGACGGCCTCGCAAACGGAATGCCGTACTTTGTGCACAGACGCTCCATGTCTCGCCACATGTACCGCCCCTTCGCCGGATAGACATTGAAGGGAGAGTTGTTCCAGCCTTGCTCCTCGAAGATCGGGCCCAGCAGGAACGGTCTCCAGGAGACCTGCACGCCTTCTGCGTCCTCGATCCGAACGGCGGACAGGTAGGAATACGTGCTCCCGAACTCGAACCAGAACTCGAGAGCAGACGCTGCCACCTAATTTACGAGCCCTAGGTCAAGCTCGATGATCTCCTCGATCCTAGCATCGCCGAGCGTCACCGGGTTCATCTGGGCCTGTTTCTCGCGGCGGTCGATCTCTGCACCTTCGTGTGGAGCGTGTGAAAGGTCAGTCCGCCGCGCCTGTGGCGGCTAGTCGATCAGCCCGCTCCCCTTCACCGCGTCACGCTCCTCCTTGAGCTCGTTCACGGTAATGTCGAGCTTTGATTGCGCGAACTCGCCAATCTCGAGCCCCTCGTCGATCTCATATTTGCCGCCCGAGAGCCGTACCGGGAACGACGAGATGAGGCCTTCCTCAACGCCGTACTGGCCGCCCGACAGTACCGCCATCGAGCGCAGGCCATCGGCGCCTAGCGCCCAGTCGCGCACGTGGTCGATCGCCGCGTTGGCCGCCGACGCAGCCGACGACGCGCCGCGCGCCTCGATGATCGCGGCGCCACGCTGGCCAACGGCCGGCATGTACTCGTTCTCGTACCAGTCCATGTCGATCTGGTCGACGGCTCGCTCGCCTTTGACCTTGGCATTGAAGAGGTCGGGGAACATCGTTGGCGAGTGGTTGCCCCACACGACGAGGTCCTGAATGTCCTCGACGCCGACCGAGAGCTTCTGCGCGAGCATCGAGATCGCGCGGTTCTCGTCGAGCCGCGTCATCGCGGTGAAGCGCTCTGACGGCACGTCGGGCGCGTTGCTCATCGCGATCAGCGCGTTCGTGTTCGCCGGGTTGCCGACCACCAGAATCCGCACGTCGTCGGCCGCGTTGGCGTTGATCGCCTCGCCCTGTGGCTTAAAGATCGCGCCGTTTGCCTCTAGTAGGTCGGCGCGCTCCATCCCCTTCTCGCGGGGCTTCGCGCCGACCAACATGGCGACGTTGGCGCCGTCGAAAGCCTCATTCGTATCGGCGGTGATGTCGATGGACTCGAGCAGCGGGAACGCGCAGTCGTGAATCTCCATCGCGGTGCCCTCAGCTGCCTTCAGCGCCGGCTCGATCTCGAGCAGCTTGAGCTTTATCTTCTCGTCGGGGCCGAGCATCTGACCCGAGGCGATTCGGAATAGCATCGCGTAACCGATTGCGCCCGCTGCGCCGGTCACTGTGACGGTCTTCGACATCTGTGATCTCCCCTTTCTGACTCCTACTAACTAATAATGATAGGGGAACTCGCATTTCTCTGCTGCCACTACCCACAGTAGAATACTCTTGAATCTTTTTCAGAGTAGCAGGGAGGGTTTTTGGAGGTAACGCAGGCGATACAGTCGCGCCGGAGCGTTGGGCGGGTCAAGCAGGACCCGGTGCCCAGAGAGCTGGTCGAGAAGATCCTCGAGAGCGCCGTCCACGCCCCGAACCACAAGATCACCGAACCCTGGCGCTTCCATGTCTTCACCGGCAAAGGCCGTGGCGAGCTGGCCCGCGCGCGCGCCGAACTCGCGAGGATATTGGCCGAGACCGAAGGCGAAGAAGAGGAGCTGGCGGCCGGAAGGATAAGCCGCGAGCGCAAAAAGGCCTTCCGAGCCCCAGTGGTAATAGCGGTGATCTCCCGCGGTGGCCGCGACGAGGTCGAGACGCTGGAAAACTACGCCGCCTGCGCCGCCGCAGTCCAGAACATGCAGCTGACTGCTCACGCTCTTGGACTCGCAACCATATGGCGAACCGGACTTCAAGCCTACCACCCGTACATGCGCGAATTCTTCGGCCTCGAAGCCGGGGACAAGATCGTCGCTTACCTCTACCTTGGCTACCCCAACATGGAGGAGCGTCC
>DASWMG010000032.1:0-5470 GCA_036399875.1 Solirubrobacterales bacterium | reverse complement strand
CATCCTCGGCATGGTCAGCCGCGAGCCGCGCTCCGGTTACGAGATCAAGGCGCTGGTCGATGACTCGACTCGGTTCTTCTGGGCCGCCAGCTACGGGCAGATCTACCCCGAGTTGCGGCGGCTCTCCGAAGCGGGCTTGGTCAAGGGATCCGAGGAGCCACGGGGCGGGCGCAAGCGGACCGTCTACGCGATCACCGCGGACGGCGAAGCGGCGCTGCGCGACTGGCTGCGAGAGCCGCCCCGCACCTACGAGATGCGCGACGAGGGGCTGCTGAAGCTCTTCTTCGCCGGTGTCCTGCCGCCCGAGGAGGCGGTCGAGATCGTCCGTGCGATGCGCCAGCGCCACCTCGGGGCGCTCGAGCGGCTGCGCGCGATCGAGCCGAAAGCACTTGAGAAGGAGGATCCCTACCCCCTGCTCGTCCTTCGGGGAGGGATCGAGTTCAACGAGTGGTTCGCCGGGTGGGCCGAGCGGATGGAGTCCCAACTGCTCGCGCCAGCCGCGCACGAAAGGAGCCGATGATGTTCGACGCCCTCGCCCGACTCGCCGACCGCCGCGCCCGCCGCGTCGGCCTGTTCGCCGTTGCCTTCTTCCTGCTCGCCGGCGCGATCGGCGGCTCGGTCGCCGACCGGCTCGACCCCTACGGCGCCGACGACCCCGACACCGAGGCGATCGAGGCCCGCGAGTCGCTGCAGGCCGCCGGCCACCGGGTCTCCGGCGCGATCGTCGTCATCCGCGACGCGCCGGTCGGCACCTCCCCCGCGCGCGAGCGCGTCACCGCGATCGCGCGTGAGATCCGCGCCATGCCCGACGTAAAGTCGGTCAGCGGCTACTACGAGACGCGCTCGCGCGACTTCATCTCCAAGGACGGCAACTCGACCTACCTCGCCGTCGCGCTCGAGCCGACCGACGACAAGGAATGGCAGGAAGCCGGCGACGCGATCGCCGAGCGCTTCGAGGCCAGCGAGGGCGTGATCGTCGGCGGGCCGGCGGTCGCCCAGGAGCAGGTGAACAAGCAGGTCGAGACCGACCTCCAGCAGGCCGAGATGCTCGCCTTCCCTCTGCTCTTCCTGCTCTCGATGCTCTTCTTCCGCAGCCTCGTCGCGGCGCTGCTGCCGTTGATGATCGGGCTGCTGGCGATCGTCGGCACCTTCCTGATCCTCCGTCTCGCCAGCGAATTCGGCTCGATCTCGATCTTCGCGCTCAACCTGACCACGGCGCTCGGGCTCGGCCTCGCGATCGACTACAGCCTCTTCGTCGTCTCCCGCTATCGCGAGGAGATCGCCAAGGACGGTCCCGGCCTGGCGGCGATGCGGCGGGTGATGGCGACGGCCGGCCGCACGGTCTTCTTCTCCTCGCTGACCGTCGCGGCGGCGCTCGCCTCGCTGCTCGTCTTCCCGCAGCGCTTCCTCTACTCGATGGGCTTGGGCGGTTCGCTGGTGGCGCTCTTCGCGGCGCTGATCTCGCTGACCGTGCTCCCAGCCGTCCTCACCCTGCTGGGCACCCGGGTCAACTCGCTGGCGCCGCGATTCCTGCGCCGCCGCGCCGAGGCCGAGACGCGACCCGACGAGCACGGCTTTTGGTACCGGCTCTCGCGCTTCGTGATGCGCCGCCCGGCCGGCGTCGCGGCCGTCAGCGCCGCCGTCCTGATCGCGATGGGCCTCCCCTTCCTCAACATCAAGTTCGACACCGTCGACCCGACTGTCCTGCCGCGGGAGGCAAGTGCCCACCGGGCCTACGACATCGTCCGCGAGGAGTTCCCGCCCTACCGCGACAGCCCGATCTGGGTGACGGTGCGCGGCGGCGACTCGAAGTCGATCGTGGCGCTACGCAAGCGGGTCGGCCGCACCGACGGCGTCGCTGCCGTGATGCCGCCGCAGCCGCTGGGTGGCGAGTTGACCGTGCTGCAGGCGATCTCCGAGAACCCGTTCGCGGCGGAGAAGAGCCAGGGCACCGTCGACCGCCTGCGCGAGCTCGATGTGCGAGGCGGCGAGGTCCTTGTCGGGGGCGCGACCGCCGAATTCAACGACTTCCAGGACAGCCTGGTGCGGCACCTGCCCCTGGCGCTGGCGATCGTGATCGGCTCGACCCTGGTCATCCTCTTCCTGATGACCGGATCGGTGGTGCTGCCGATCAAGTCGCTGATCATGAACTTCCTCAACCTCAGCGCCGTCTTCGGCCTCTTGGTGCTGATCTTCCAGGACGGCCGCTTCGAGGGCCTGCTCGCCTACGAGAGCACGGGGGCGCTCGAGCAGACGATGCCGATCCTGCTCTTCGCGGTCGCCTTCGGCCTCTCGACCGACTACGCGGTCTTCCTGCTCTCCCGCATCAAGGAGGCGCGCGACAACGGCGCCTCGGAGAGCGAGAGCGTCGCGATCGGGCTGGAGCGCACCGGGCGGATCGTCACCGCGGCGGCGCTGCTCTTCGCGGTCGCGCTCGGCGCCTTCGCGACCTCCCAGATCCTCTTCGTCAAGGAGAACGGCGTCGGCACTGCGCTCGCGGTCCTGATCGACGCCAGCATCATCCGCGCCCTGCTGGTCCCCTCGCTGATGGAGCTGCTCGGCAAGTGGAACTGGTGGGCGCCGCGGCCGCTGCGCCGCCTGCACGAGCGCTACGGGATCAACGAGAGGGGGCTCGAGCGGGCCTAGAGCGCCGCGGCCGCGCGGCGGCGCAGGTCGGCGTTGAGCATCGCCGTCACCTGACTGGGACGCTCGCCGGCCGAGGGGACGGCGTCGCCGATCAGGCCGCTGGCGCGGAAGCCGAAGAGAGGTGCGTCGAAGCCGCCCTCGCGGACCTTGCGGATCAATGCCACCGCCGAAGGGGTGTCGGCGCCGGGGCCGCAGAGGACGATCGCGGTTGGGTCGAGGGCACCGAGGGCGCGCTCCATCCGCTCCTCGCCGAGCCCGTCGGAGAGCATCAGCACGCGGAAGCCGGCGCGGCGCAGAGCGAGGTCGAGGGCCTGGGCGTGGACCGCCTCGGCCTCGTTGCCACGACTCGAGTCGAGCAGCAGGATGCCGGCCGGGCGCGAGGCGCGCGAGGCGAGGCGGCGGGCGCCGTGCAGCCAGCCCATCGCCCAGCGGGCGGCGAACTCGAGCTCCGCCTCGCGCTCGGCGTCGGCGGCGAGGCTGTCGATTGCCGGCAGCAGCAGCTCCTCGACGGTCCGCTCCAGCGGCCGCAGCGCCAGGCTCTCCTCGATCGCCCGGTCGGCCGCGTCCTCGTCGAAGCTCTCGAAGGCGGCGAGCAGGCTGCCGTCGGTGGCCGGTGCTTCCTGCCGCTGCTGCGCCAGCGCGATCGCCGAGGAGATGTTGCCGGTCTCGGCAAGCGCGTCACGCAGCGTCTGTAGCTCGACCAGCTCGTAGTTGCGGTGGTTGCCGACCGTGCGCTTCGGGACCGGGTAGCCGTAGCGGCGCTCCCAGCTGCGCAGCGTGTTGGGGCTGACCCCAAGCACTTCGGCGGCGGCGTTGGTTCTGATTCCTGGCATCTCGGTTCTTCCTGACCCGCGCGACTCACTTCGCCACGCCTGCGGCATTCTCCCACCGCCGCGCCAGGTTTACGCCAGTTATCGGCAGATTTTCAGAACCTGTTAGCGATCTTGCACAACCTGGGGACGGTCGAACGCCCCCACGCCCACGGGCTGACCGACCGCGCGGGCCCGCCACATCGCCTCGTCGGCCTTGTGCAGCAACTCGTCGGCGACCGTGCCGTGCTGCGGGCAGGCGACGACCCCCGCCGAGATCCCGATCCGCAGGCCGCCCGCGTTCTCGAGCTCGTCCAGGGCGCGCAGCAGTCGCTCGGCCATCTGGACGCCGCCCAGCGTGTCCTGGCCGGGCGCCAGCACGCAAAGCGCGTCCTCTTCGAGCCGGAAGGTCTCGTCGACGAGGCGGACGCTGTCGTGGAGGGCGGCGCCGACGATCGACAGCGCGGTCTCGCGTCCGTCGCCGCCGCCGCCGTTTCGCGCCGCCGGGCCCTCGACGTCGAAGACGACCAGCGCGAAGGGGTGCTGGTAGCGGCGGTTGGCCTCGAGCAACTGGTCGAGGCGGCGTCGCATCTGGCCCGGGCGGTAGAGGCTGGGATGGCCGTCCTCCTCGAGCGACGGCTTGCGGCCCTGTTGCCAGAGCGGCGCGATCGCGGTCGCGGTAACCGAACCGAACTCCTCGGCGAGCTTCTGCGCTGCCATCGCGAAGGCGGCGGGATCGTCGCCGTCCATCTCCTCGTGCAGCTTCGCGAGCAGAGCGGCCTGCAGGGACGAGACCTCGCGCGCGAGCTGTTCGGCAGCCGCGCTCGAATCCTGGCCGGTGTCAGCGCCCGATGCCACGCCGAGACCTTGCCGCAGGGGCCGGACGCCAGGCTCCGGAAATTCCGCTATTTGCGAAGTGAGACTTGTCCAATCGAGATGTAGGGGTCAATCGATGGCCTGCTTAGATGCCCGCATGACGGGCGGTTTGACGATTCGCAACGCTGAATCGGCCGATCTGCCGGCGGTCTTGAACCTCTGGGGCTCCGCCGGAGCGGTTCCGTCGGCGACCGACGACCTCGAAGGGCTGGAGCGCCTGCTGCGCAACGACCACGAGTCCCTGCTCCTGGCCCAGGTCCAGGGGGAGATCGTGGGGACCCTGATCGCCGGCTGGGACGGCTGGCGGGGCAGCTTCTACCGCCTCGCGATCGAGCCGGGACGGCGGCGCGACGGCATCGCCACGGCGCTGGTTCGCGCGGGCGAGGAGAAGCTGTTGAGGCAGGGGGCCCGCCGCCTCACCGCGATCGTCGCCGCCGACGAGGAGGGCGCGATGTCGCTCTGGCGAGCGGTTGGCTATACGCAGCAGACGGACCGGGTGCGCTTCGTGCGGACGATCGAGCTCTAGCTAATCGAGAGCGCGCCGGCCGGCGAACGCCTTGCCGAGGGTCACCTCGTCGGCGTGCTCGAGGTCGGCGCCGATCGGCAGGCCGCTGGCGAGTCGCGTTACCGCGGCCTGCCCGCGCAGCAAACCGGCGATGTGGAGCGCGGTGGCCTCGCCCGTCGTCGTCGGATTGGTCGCCAACACCACCTCGCTCACGCCGCCCCCTTCGACGCGGCGCTGCAGCTCAGCGATCTTCAGGTCGCCCGCGTCGACGCCGTCGATCGGCGAGAGCGCTCCGCCGAGCACGTGGTAGAGGCCGCGGTACTCGTGGGTGCGCTCGATCGGGATCACGTCGGCGGGCTCCTCGACCACGCAGATCGTCGTCTGGTCGCGGGTGGAGTCGGAGCAGATGCGGCAGAGCGGCCCCTCGGAGAGATTGAAGCAGCGCTCGCAGAGGCCGACCTTCTCCTTCACCTCGCGGATCGCCGCCGCCAGCGCCGCCGCCTCTTCGTCGGGGGCGCGCAGGATGTGGAAGGCGAGGCGCTGCGCCGTCCGCGTCCCGATGCCGGGGAGGCGCGAGAGCTGCGCGATCAGGTCGTCGACGAGCGGGCTGAACACGCGTCCATTGTGCCCGCCG
>DASWMG010000031.1:0-2824 GCA_036399875.1 Solirubrobacterales bacterium | reverse complement strand
CGCCTACTACCTGCGCGTGGTGGCAGCGATGTGGAAGCGACCGGACGCCGAGGCGAGGGCCACTCCGGCGATCGCCGGCGCCTCGCCGGAGGCCGACCCGATCGATCCGGAAGCGGGCAAGCGCCTCTATCTGGTCCTGCCCGCGGTGCTGGCTGCCGCAGCCACCGCCTTCTTCGGCATCGTCCCGCAGCCGCTGGTCGAGTTCGCCGAGCGAGCCGGGGCGTCCCTCTTCTAGACGCGCAAGCCACCGGGCGCGGCGGGTCCTGTCGCCGCAGGGGACCCACCGCCCCTTCCGGTCGCTAAAAGCGTCCTCAGGGGCGGTTCCCCCTACGACGCCACCCGCCGCGAGAGGCGTCGATGCAGAACGGTCTCCACGCAAGCTGAAAGGGTGCCCCGCATGGGCGTTTTGCTGATAATTGGGGCTATCGTCGCCTCGATTGCGGTTGGCGTCGTCGCGGAGCGGCGGCGACCCCTTGCCGCGGCGAAGGCGGCACGGCGCTCACTGCTGTTGCTGCTCTACTTCCTGATTCCGCCGCTGATCTTTATCAACCTGGCGGCGAGTGAGATTGACGTCGACCACGGCGTCGCCTTGGCGACCGGCGTCGTGGCGATCGCCCTGGCGGGCCTCGGTGCCTACGTGATCGCCAGCCGGGTGCTCGGCCTCGCCCCCCACCGCACCGGCGCCGTCGTGTCTGGCGTCCTCTGCATGAACAGCGGCTACCTCGGCTACCCGATGACGGTGGCGCTGCTTGGCCGCGACGAGCTCTCCACCGCGGTCCTCTACGACGTCATGGTCAGCGGCCCCTCGCTGCTGCTCGGCGCCTTCGCGGTCGGCGCCGCCTTCGGCACCAAGGCCGGCGAAGGCCCGCGCGAACGGGTGCGCGCCTTCTTCACCCGCAACCCACCGCTCTACGCGGCGATCGCCGGCCTGCTCGCCCCCGAGGCGCTGGCGCCCGGCTGGGCGGTCGACGTCTCGCAGCTCTTGATCGTCGCGATCCTGCCGATCGGCTTCTTCGCCGTCGGCGCAACCCTCGCCGAGAACGCCGAGCACGGGGCGCTGCCGATGCCGCCGCCGCTGACCCGGCCCGTGGTCGCCATCCTCTGCACGCGCCTGCTCGTCGCGCCCGGCCTGCTGATCGCACTGACGGCGCCCTTCGTCGAGCTGCCCGCGGCCTACCTGCTGCTGGCGGCGATGCCGACCGGACTCAACTCGATGGTCGTGGCCCACGCCTACGGCCTCGACCTCGAGATCACCGCCGAGGCGGTCGTCTGGTCGACGACGATCGTCGTCGCGGCCGCCGCCTTCGCGGCGCTGCTGCTCTGAGCCGCATCAGGGCTCGAGCCACTTTTCGACCCGGTTGGAGCGCGAGTTGGCGACGTAGATGACGCCGCCCGGGCCGGTGGCGATGCCGTCGGGTTCCCAGAAGGTGCCGCCGCCGAACTGCGTCAGGTATTCCCCCGAGGTTGAGAAGACCTGGGCGCGGCCGGTTTCGCGATCGGTGACCACCAGGTGCCCGGCCGAGGTGAAGTCGAGCGCCGAGGGCTCGGCGAACTGGCCGTTGCCGGTGCCGTAGGTGCCGAACTGGGAGAGGTATTTGCCTTCGGAGCTGAGCTTCTGGACGCGGTGGTTGCGGCTGTCGCCGACCCAGAGGTTGCCGGCCGAGTCGAAGGCGATCGCGGCGGGATGGTTGAACTGGCCGTTGCCGGTGCCGTAGGTGCCGACCGAGCGGATGAAGGCGCCGCTGGGACTGAACTGCTGGATGCGATCGGCGCCGGAGTCGACCACCCAGATGTTGCCGGCGGCGTCGATCTCCAGACCCGAGGGCTCGTAGAACTGGCCGTTGCCGGCGCCGTAGGAGCCGAACTGCCCCAGGTATGCGCCGGCCGCGCTGAACTTCTCCACCCGCGCGTTGAGCGCGTCGGTCACCCAGACGTCGCCGCCGCTGGTGACGGCGACGTCGGTCGGCAGGTCGAGCTGTCCGTTGCCCGAGCCGCTGGAGCCGAACTGGGAGAGGTAGGCGCCGCTGGAGCTGAACCTCTGGACGCGGTCGTTGCCGTCGTCGGCGACGAAGACGTCGCCGTTGGCGGCGAGGTCGATGCCGCGGGGGAACTGGAACTGGCCGTTGGACGAGCCCGTTTTGCCGAAGGAGACGGTGAAGAGTGGCGGCAGGTCCTTGGTGAAGAACACGGCGTCGTCTCCGAACACGGTGCCTTCCGGATTCGTGGCGACCACCCGGTAGTGGTATTCACGTCCGGCCTCAAGCCCGGCGATCGCCTGGCTGACCGCGACGTCCACGGTGCCCGAGCCGACGCTGGCGTTGGGGACCGGGACTTTCGTCCCGTAGGAGGTGGTCGGCCCGTATTCGAAGCGGTAGGTGGTCGCCTGGCCGCGCGGGTTGACGGCGCCGTTGAGGGTGGCGGTGCTGACGCCGATGGCGCTCGGCTGCCCGGTCGCCACGACCGGAGCGGGACCGGTCGTGAAGGTCGCGTTGGCTCCGTTGACGACCATGCCGTCGGTGTTGACCGCGACCAGTCGGAAGTTGTAGGTGGTCTCCGGTTTGAGTTCGGTGAGGGCCGCTTCGGCGGTCGAGGTCCCTTCCTGGAAGCCGTAGTTGACGTTGGTCGATTTCGTCGGGTTGCCATTGGCGATCGTCAGGCCGTACTCGAAGTAGTAGGAGGTTTTGGTGCCTTCCGGGTCGACGATCCCTTTCAGCACCGCACTGGTGCCTTTGACCGCGACGGCCGGCTGGGTCGTCGCCTTCGGGGGCGCCGAGAGGAACCAGTTCTCGCGCCCCCCGACGTTCCAGTTTTCGTCGAGCCAGGT
>DASWMG010000030.1:0-15208 GCA_036399875.1 Solirubrobacterales bacterium | reverse complement strand
CGGGTCAACCTGAACGAGGTGGACATCGCCAAGGTGCGCGTCGGCCAGCCGGTGCGCGTCACTCTCGACGCCTACCCCCAGAAGATCTTCGCCGGCCAGGTGCGCTTCGTCGCCCCGGCCGCCAAGGTGGTGGAGAAGATCAAGGTCTTCGAGATCGAGGTCGCCCTGGACGACCTCGACGAGGCCTTCCGCACTGGCATGAGCGCCAACGTCGAGATCCTGGGCGAGCGGCGCGCGAAGGCGCTGTCGATCCCTCTCGAAGCCCTGCAGCGGCGCGAGGGCGACACCGTGGTCTACCGCCTGAAGAAGAGCCTCCCGCCCAAGCAGGTCGAGAAGGCGCGCGAGGGCCTCAACGGCCGCAGCAAGTTCGTCTGGCTGTCCGAGAACTGGAAGGAGTACTTCGAGCCCGTACCCGTGAAAGCGGGGATCGCGACCCTTGAGCGGGTCGAGATCATGGCCGGCCTGCGCGCCGGCGACGAGGTGGCGCTCGAAGACGTGACCCGCAAGAAGGTCGAGAAGGACGAGGACAACTAGCCATGCGTATCATCGAAACCCGCGGCCTGACCAAGGTCTACGGCAGCAACGGCAACGCGGTCCACGCCCTGCGCGGCATCGAGCTGGAGGTCGAGCGCGGCGAGTTCGTGGCCCTGATCGGCCCCTCGGGCTCCGGCAAGAGCACGCTGATGGCCATCCTGGGCTGCCTCGACGTGCCCACCGGCGGCACCTACGCCCTCGACGGCCGGCAGGTCGAGAAGCTCTCGGGCGCCGACCTGGCGGCGATCCGCAACGAGAAGGTCGGGTTCGTCTTCCAGCAGTACAACCTGCTGCCGCGGGCCACCATCCTGCGCAACATCGAGCTGCCCATGCTCTATGCCGGCGTGCCGCGCCGGGAGCGCCGGCAGCGCGCCCTGGAGCTGCTCGAGCAGGTGGGCATTCCCGACAAGGCCAACGCCCTGCCCGGTGCCCTCTCCGGCGGCCAACGCCAGCGGGTCGCCATCGCCCGCGCCCTGGCCAACCGGCCGGCGCTGCTCCTGGCCGACGAGCCCACCGGCGCCCTCGATTCGAAGACCGGCCAGGAGGTGCTCTCCCTGTTCCAGGAGCTGCATGCCCAGGGCAATACGGTCCTCCTCGTGACCCACGACCCGGCGATCGCCGCCCTGGCCGGGCGCCGCGTCGAGCTGCGCGACGGCGTCATCCACCTCGAGAATCAGCAGGAGCAAGCGGCGTGAAGACCAGCGGCGCCTTCCGCGAGCGCCTGCGCGAGGCCTGGATCGAGATCCGGGAGAACCCCGGACGCTCGTTCCTGCAGGCCTTGGGCGTGATGCTGGGTGTCGCCTCGGTGCTCGGCGGCTTCTCGATCTCCGACAGCCAGCGGCGGCAGTCGGAGCGCGTCTTCGCCCGTGTCGGCGGCATCGACAAGTTGAACGTCCTGCCCACCGACGTGGTCTCCGACGGCACACCCACCGCCTTGCAGGCCGCCAACCTCGGCCTGCGTCTGGAGGACGCCGTCGAGGGCGAGAAGATCCCTGCTGCCAAGGCGGTCAACGCCACCAGCGTGCTCAAGCAGGCGCGGGCGCGGGTGCGCTCGGAGTTCGCCGACCAGGAGCGCGAGATCAGCGGCATCGGCGCCGACTATGTGGCGATGAACGGCTACGAGGTCGAGCTGGGCCGCGGCTTCTCGGCCCACGACCTCGAGACCGGCGCGCCGGTGGCGATCCTGGGCTCGGAAGCGGCGAGCGTCTTCTTCCCCACCGGCGAGATCGTGGGCCGGCCCCTGCGCATCGGCGACGTGCCGCTGACGGTGATCGGCGTCTTCCAGGAGAAGAGCTTCCGCTTCCGCGAGGGCCAGGAGAACATCTTCGCCTGGCGCAACCGCATCGTGGCCGTGCCCTCGCTGCTCATCTCCTCCCGCATGGAAGGGGACGACTACCAACGCCTGGACCGCGTCACCTTCCGCATGCCCGACCTCAAGGCCATGGCCGACTTCTCCAAGGAGCTGTCCTCCCTCGTGACCGCCAACCACCGCCTGCAGGAGGACTTCCGCCTCGACGACGTGGCCAAGCGCCTGGAGCGCCAGATGAGCCAGGGCGACGTCTACAACATCATCTTCATGCTCTCCGGAGTGCTCGCGCTGATCGGCGGCGGCATGGTCAACGTCAACGTGCAGCTCGCCTCGCTCAAGGAACGGGTGCGCGAGGTGGGGGTCAAGATGGCCATCGGCGCCCCAGGCCGGGAGATCTTCAAGGCGTTCATGACCGAGGCCCTGCTGCTGACCCTCCTCGGCAGCGCCGCGGGCTTCCTGATCGGCATCGCCTTCTCGTGGGTGATCACGAAGTCGATCGGCGTGCCGCTGACGCTCGCTCCCATGAGCTTCCTGTGGGCCACCATGATGGCCCTCGTCTTCGGCTTCCTGTTCGCGCTCTACCCGGCCGCCAAGGCCAGCCGGCAGTCGCCCATGGAGGCGCTGCGCTATGAGTAGACGCCGCGGCCTCGGCACGCACATCGCCCTGGTCTGGGAGGTCGTCACCGGCGGCCTCATCGAGCTGTGGTCGCACAAGCTGCGCTCACTGCTCACCCTGACCCTGCTCATGCTGGGCGTCTTCGCCCTGGTGGTGATGACCTCGGTGCTCGACGGCGTCAAGGACAAGGTGGGCACCGGCTTCGCCGGCATGAGCTGGGACGGCACGCTCTACCTCGTCCCCCGTCCGCCGAAGACCTCCGAGGAGCAGAAGCGTTTCGCCATGAGCACCGGCCTGCGCTACGAGGACCTGACCCGTGTCGCCGCGCCTCACCCGCAGGTGCTGGGCTTCTCCCCCCGCGCCACCAAGCGGACCGTGGTGCGCGTGGCCGGCGGCGCCGAGCGCATCTTCGTCAGCGGCGTCACCTCCGGATACTCCTTCCTCATGGACCGCCCCGTGGGCCTCGGCCGCGGCATCACCGAGAACGACCAGCGGCGGCACTCGACCGTGGCCGTGGTGGGCGCGACCCTCGCCTCCAAGCTCTTCGGCGGCAGCGACCCCGTGGGCCGCGACCTGGTGATCGAAGGCGTGCCCTTTCGCATCGTCGGCGTGCTGACCGGCGGGCAGATCTTCAACGAAGAGCTGTACCAGGACGCCAACGGCGTCCTGATCCCGCTCGAGACCTACATGGACCGCCTGGACACCGGCCACCAGCTCACGCTCGTGGCCGTGAAGCTCAGGTCCGAGCGCGACCTCGACGAGGTCTCCGCCGCGATCGTGGCCCGCGCCCGCCAGGCCCATCACGGTATCGAGGACGTGGAGATCAAGAACCTCGACGCCGAGCTGGCCCGCGCCTTCGAGGACTTCCAGAGCGAGCTGCGCGGCTGGAGCGTAGTGCTGTTCAGCCTCGCCGGCACGGTGCTCCTGGTGGGCGGCGTCGGGGTGCTCTCGGTGATGCTCATCTCCTTCTCCGACCGGCGCTACGAGATCGGCCTGCGCAAGGCAATGGGCGCCGATGACCATCAGATCCTGGTGCAGTTCCTGCTCGAGGCCGTGGTGCTGGCGGGGATCGGCGCCACGATCGGCACGCTCGCCGGCAGCGCCCTCTGCCGCGCGCTCTCCGACAAGTTCCCCTGGGGCCTGGTGGTCAACCCCTACGGCCTCGCCGCCGCCTGGGGTATCGCGCTTCTCCTCGCCGTCACCTTCGGCCTCTACCCGGCGATCCGCGCCGCGCGGCTGTCGCCGATGGAGGCGATGCGGTAGCCTCTGGCAGGCTTCTTGCCTGTAAGGACCCGCAGGAGGATACCGAACATGAGAACGACCAGAATCTACCCCGCGGTAAGTCTCGTCGTGCTGATCGCGTTGCTGCTGGCGATGGTGCCGGTGCCCGTCCTGGCTCAGGAGTCGCAAGGAGGCGAAACCGCCCAGCAGGGCGGCAGCTCGTCCGGAGGCACCACCGAGACGACGCGCACCGAGACCACCACCGTGTCCGCGAGTCCGACCTGGATCATCCTCGGAATCATCCTGCTGATCCTCATCATCCTGCTGGTCGCCTTCTCGCGCCGCGGCGGCAACCAGACGACCGTGATCAAGGACTGATCGCAACCGGAAGCGGCCGGCCGCGTAGAAAGGAGCATGGAAGAAGGTTCTGCGCCAGGCCGGCCCGGCCCGGAGGCAGCCCGCCTTTTCTTCGGCCCCTACGAGCTGCGGACCGACAGCGGCGAGCTGCTCCGGGACGGGGTCCCGATCAAGCTCCAACCCCAGCCGGCGCGCCTGCTCGCGCTGCTCGCCCGGCGCTCCGGCGAGGTCGTCTCCCGCGAGGAGATCCGCCGCCACCTCTGGGGGGATGACACCTTCGTCGAGTTCGAGCAGGGACTCAACTTCTCGGTGCGCAGGATCCGCGTCGCGCTCGAAGACTCGGCGACCGATCCGCGCTATCTGCAGACCGTGCCCCGCCGCGGCTACCGTTTCCTCGCGCCCGTCCGCGCCGAGCCGGCGCCTGGAGAGGTCGCGGCCGGTCCAGCTCCCGCTCCCACGGACGAACGGCGCCGCGTTCGCCGCCGGCTCGCCTGGCGGGCCGCGGCCGTCGCGGCGCTCGGCCTGATGCTGCTCGCGGTCCACGAGGACCGGCAGCGGACCGGCGCTGGCGCGGCGCCTCAGCTCGGGAGCCTGAGCGCCTCCGCCTTCCAGGCCTATACCGAGGGGCGGTTCCTCGCCCAGCGGCGCGCTCCGGGCGACCGGGAGCGCGCGCTCGCCTCGCTCGAGGACGCGATGCTCCTGGCGCCCGGCTTCGCCCCAGCGTACGCGACGTACGCGCGGCTCCGGCTCGACTTCGCGCGGCCGCCGGAGGAGGTGGTCGCGCCGGCCGAGGCGGCGGCCCGGCGCGCCCTGGCGCTCGCTCCGTGCCTCAACGAAGCGCGGCTCGTGCTCGTCGATATCGGGCTCTACTTCCGCTTCGACTGGAAGCTGGCGAAGGCCGAGCTGGACTGGGCGCTCGCCTGCGATCCGCGCGATTCAGAGGTCCACCGCGTCCACGCCGGCTACCTCGCGGCGCGCGGGCGGTTTGACGAGGCGATCGAAGCCGCCCGGCGGGCGCAGCTCCTCGATCCCAGGTCCCAGGTGGCGCTCGCTGATCTCGCCTGGTACTCCTTCCTGGCGCGCCGCCATGACGAGGCGCTCGCTCTCGCCCGGCGGACGCTGGCGCTCGAGCCCCAGGACAGTTGGACCCGTCTGGTCCTGGTCGAAGCCGCCCTCGCCGCCGGCAGGCCCGAGATCGCGCTCGCCGAGGCGAACGCGATGCTCGAGATCGCGCGCGACAGGGGCCGGCTGCCGCTCCCTCCCCAGCGCATCCGCAGCCTGCGGCCGTTCTGGGATTGGGTGTTGCGGCGGCGGATGGCCCAGGCCGCCGGGATTCCGCGCTCTCCCGTCGATCTGGCGATCCCGGCCCTCCACCTGGGAGAGACCGGGCGGGCGCTCGCGCTGGTGGAAGAAGCCGGCCGGCGGAAGTTCGGCTGGGGACTGGCCTTCCTTGCGGTCGATCCCCGCTTCGACCCGCTGCGCGCGGAGCCCCGGTTCCGCCAGGTCCTCCGCGCGCTCGGGCTCGACGAGGTCTCACCGCCGCGGCCGGTATGAGCCGCTTCAGAATTCACAAGAGATCGCCGTCTCGCAGTCGATGCAGACGTCTCCCGGGTTCAGGGGCCGGTGGGGACCCCCGTCGCAGACATCGGTGCCGCCCTTGCCGTCCAGGACGTCGTTTCCCGCGCTGCCGATCAATGTGTTGTCGTTGGCGTCGCCCTCCAGCGTGTCCGCGGCGGTTGACCCCTCCAGGTTCTCGATGGCGATCAGGCTGTCGCCGTCGGACGCCGAGCCGGTCGTCAGGCTGGCGTTGATCGCCGTGGTGTAGGCCGCGGTGTCCGAGCCGTCGCCGCCGTTCAGGCTGTCGGCGCCGGCCCCGCCGGTCAGCCGGTCGTTGCCGAGCCGGCCGATGAGGACGTCGTTGCCGTCCCCGCCGTCGAGGACGTCGGCGCCGTTCTGCCCGTCCAGGGTGTTGTTGCCGGCGTCGCCGATCAGGGTGTCGCCGCTGGAGGAGCCCGTGAGGTTCTCGATGCTGGTCAGCATGTCCTCCTCGGTGGTGCCGATGATGTTGGCCTTCCCGGTCACGAGGCTCGCCATCACCGGCGAGAGGAACTTGACCGTGTCGGTGCCGTCGCCGCCGTTCATGGTGTCGTTGCCCGGCTCGCCCAGGATCAGGTCCGCGCCGAACTCGCCGTTCATCACGTCGGTGCCGAGGCCGCCGCAGATCGTGTCGTTGCCGCCGGCGGCATTGATGGTGTCGTTACCCTGGAGTCCGCAGATGACGTCGGCTCCGGAGGTCCCGTTCAGGACGTCGTTGCCGCTCGTCCCTTCGATCGTGCAGGTCAGTCCGTTGCAGGTGGCCGCTCTGGCGGCGCCCAACGCCGCCAGGAGCAGGAGGCCGAGAAGGGCTCCCGTCTTTCCGCTGCAGGTTTTCACCGCTCTTCTCCTTCCAAGGTGTCCCGGGGCCCTTTCCCCGGGGTCCGTCCCCTCGCGGGGCACGGTTTCACCGTAGGCCGTCCAGGCGAAGGGGTCGATGAGCGCGGCCTGAGCGGCGGGTGAGCGGTGGGTGAGGGGATATCTGGAAGCGTGCTCCAACCGGTTTGCCCTGCGCGACCTCACCCCCGGCCCCTCTCCTGAAGGAGAGGGGAGAAAGCCTCTTTTTCAAGCCCCTCTCCTTCAGGAGAGGGGTTGGGGTGAGGTCGCTCTGGCAAGCATACCTTGACAGTCTAGGTACATCCTGCTAGGGTCATGCCTAGGAGATCTAGGTACATGACCAAGCCCCGCACCACGTTCCTTCAAGGCACCCTCGACATGCTGATCCTGAAGACCCTCTCCTGGGGGGCGCGGCACGGCTACGCCATCGCGCGCTGGCTCGAGGAGACGACGAACGACGCCCTGCAGATCGAGGAGGGCTCGCTCTATCCGGCGCTCTACCGCATGGAGCGCAAGGGGTGGATCGAGGCCGAGTGGGGGGTTTCGGAGCTCGGCAAGCGGATCAAGCTGTACTCGCTCACCCCCTTAGGGCGCAAGCAGTTGCGCATCGAAGCGTCGCAGTGGGCGCAGTTCGTGGACGCCGTCGCGGCCGTGATGCGCACGGCCTGACCGGACCGGGGATTCGCGGCCATGACGCGCCACAGGCCGATCCGGCGTCTCCGTGCCCTGCTGTGGGCGATCCCGGTGGAGCAGGAGGTGGACGAGGAGATCGCCTCCCACCTCGAGATGCAGACCCGCCGCTACATCGCCGCGGGCATGGACCCCGCCGCGGCGCGCGAGGAGGCGCTGCGGCGGTTCGGAGACTTAGAGCGCGTGCGCCGGGAGTGCCGCGCCATCGGCCACAAGACGGAGGTGGAGATGCGACGCGCGGAGCTGCGCCACGAGCTGCGGCAGGACGTGGGGTTCGGCCTGCGGCTGCTGCGCAACAACCCCCTGTTCACCGCGATCGCGCTGCTGACGCTGGCGGTGGGGATCGGAGCCAACGCGGCGATCTTCAGCGTGGTCAAAGCGGTGCTGCTCCAGTCGCTGCCGTACCGTCACGCCGAGCGCACGATCGTGATCTGGAACAGCTACGAGCAGGCGGGGCTCGAGCACGCGGCGATCGCGCCCGCCGAGTTCGCCGACCTCCGCGAGCAGCGGCGCGCGTTCGACGGCGTCAGCGCCATCACCGATCAGCCGGCGAGCCTGATCGGTCTGGGCGAGCCGGAGCAGCTCATGGCCTACGTCGTCTCCCCGAACCTGTTCGACCTGCTGGGCACCTCGCCGCAGCTCGGGCGCGGGTTCAGCGTCGAGGACGGCAAGGAAGGAGCCGAGAAGGTCGTGCTCCTGAGCCACGCGCTGTGGACGCGGCGGTTCGGCGGCGACGCCGCGGCCGTCGGGCGCACCATCAACGTCGGCGGCCGGCTGCGCACGGTCGTCGGCGTCATGCCCCCGGAGGTCCGCTTCCCCGACGCGCCGCTCGATTTCCTGCGCGAGCGCGCCGACCTCTGGATCCCCTACGGCTGGGAGCAGGCCCGCGCCGAGGACCAGGGCAACCAGTACCTGGGCGTCGTCGCCCGCCTGCGTCCCGGCGCCGGGATGGAGCAGGCGCGCGCGGACCTCGATGCCATCGCGGCGCGCTTCCGCGCCCAGTTCCCGGACCGCTACGCCGGCTCGTTCCGGTGGCGCCTCGCCGCCGTGCCGCTGCGCGATCAGATGGTGGGCGACGTGCGTCCGGCGCTCCTCATGCTGCTCGGCGCCGTCGCTTTGGTGCTGCTCATCGCCTGCGTCAACGTGGCGAACCTGCTGCTCACCCGCGGCGCCGTGCGCCAGCGGGAGCTCGCGATGCGCAGCGCGCTCGGCGCCGGGCGCGGCCGGCTGGTGCGCCAGCTCCTGACCGAAAGCACGCTGCTCTCGCTCGCCGGCGGCGCGCTCGGCGTGCTGCTGGCCTGGTGGGGGGTGGGCACGCTGGCGCGGCTCGAGCCGGGCGACATCCCGCGCCTCGACGGTGTGCGCATCGACGGTGCGGTGCTCGCTTTCTCCCTCGGCATCTCGGTGCTGACCGGGCTCGTCTTCGGGCTGGCGCCGGCGCTGCATCAGTCGCGTCTCGACCTGCGCGCGGCCCTGCAGAGCGGCGGGCGCGGCAGCACCGGGAGCCGCGGCCACCGGCGCTTCCGCACTGCACTGGTGGTGGCCGAGGTGGCGATGGCGTTCATCGTCCTCGTCCAGGCGGGCCTGCTCGTGCGCAGCTTCGCGGCGCTGCAGCGCGTGGATCCCGGGTTTCGCGCCGATGGCGTGCTCTCCATGCATCTGTCGCTCCCGCGCACGAAGTACGACACTCCCGAGAAGCTGAGCGGTTTCCACCGCGAGCTGCAGAGCCGGGTGGCGGCGCTCCCAGGAGTGCGGCAGGCATCGGCCGTCTACCCGCTGCCGATGAGCGGCAAGGCCTGGAGCGGCTCCTTCGTCGTCGAGGGACAGCCAGTCCCGCCGGGGCAGCCGGAGCCGCACGCCGAATACGCGGTGGCGATGCCGGGATATTTCCGCACCATGCGGATCTCCCTGCGCGCGGGACGCGAGTTCACGGCGCAGGATGCCAAGGGAGCGCCGGAGGTGGTGGTCGTGGACGAGCTGCTGGCGCGCCGCCACTGGCCGGGCGAGAGCGCCCTCGGCAAACGCCTCGATGTGGGGACGGTGGTGGGCGTGGTCGCGCACGTGCGCAACGCGGGGCTGCAGGAAGAGGGCGAGCCGCAGATCTACAAGCCGTTCCTTCAGTGGCCGCAGAGCCCGCTGTTCCTCGTCGCGCGCTCCGCTGGCGAGCCGGTCGCGCTCGCGCCGTCCCTCCGGCGCGCCGTCCGCGCCATCGATCCCGATCAGCCGATCGCGGACCTGCAGACCATGCATCAACGGATGGCGGGCGCGGTGGCTCGCCAGCGCTTCAACATGCTCCTCCTCTCCCTCTTCGCCGCCGTCGCGCTGGTGCTCGCGGTGGTCGGCCTGTACGGCATGATGGCGGGCCTCGTCAGCCAGCGCCTGCACGAGATCGGCATTCGCCTCGCTCTCGGTGGGAGCCCCCTCCAGGCGCTGCGGCTGATCCTCGGCGAAGGCGTGGTGATCGTGCTCGCCGGACTCCTGATCGGCCTCGCGGGCGCGGTGGCGCTCTCGCGCGTGGTCGCCGGCCTGCTCTTCTCGACCGCGGCGACCGATCCGCTCACCTACGGCGCCATCGCGGCGCTCGTCGCCTTGGTCTCACTCACCGCCGCGTACGTCCCCGCCCGCCGCGCCACGCAGGTCGATCCCCTGGCGGCGCTACGCGAGCCGTGAGGCGAGTCCGCGCCGCCGTTGTCCCGCCGCCGCCTCTATTCGCACCGTCTTTAGTAAGGAGTGGCGATACTGCGCCGCATCTCTCTGACGCGGACGCAATCCCTTGCCTGCAGCACCCGGTGAAGGAGACGTTATGAACCGAAATCTGTTGCGCCTCGCCGTCCTCGTCTTTGCCCTCTCCACGACCTTTGGCCTCACCCTGCCACGTCCGGCGTTGGCGGTGAGCTGTGGCTCCGGAGACTACTTTGTCAATTGCACGAAGAAGTGCTGCGGTCCGGGCGTGATCACCACGTACTACCGCACCGGCATCGGCGGCAGCTGCACTGCCGCCAAGAGCGCCTGTTCGGGCTGCTTCCCGGCCTGCCCGTCGGGGCAGAGCTTGTGCGGCAGCACCTTCGGGCCCTGTATGTCCTAAGCGCGTTCGCGCGATCAGCGCCACTGCCACGGCGTAGCCGATGCCGGCCCGCGCCACCAGCCGGCTCGGCAGCTTCGGCGTGGGGAGAGGAGGCGGCGGCTCCTCGCGCGGCGGCGGCTCGGGCGGGCGGCGACGGCGGTGCGCGCTCCCTTTCCGGCCGGCCTGCGGCCAAGCTGTCGCGATCTCCTCAGACGATGCGACACCGCTGTTGACTTCGCGACATCTTACTCTACATTGCGACCTCTCTCCATATATTGCGACAGACAATCTTGCATCGCAACGCGTCTGCGCACATCGCGACACCGCTCGATACATTGCGACCTCTATACAGACATCGCGACAGATAATGCGACTTCGCGTCACCGAAGTCAACATTGCGACACCGTCCGGGAGATCGCGACGTCTCCGCAGACATTGCGACATCGCCAAGTACATTGCGGCAGCGTTGCCCACATTGCGACTTCCCCCGACACTTTGCGACATATCTACCAACATCGAGATGTCGATCGAGACAGTGCGTCCTCTCTGTCTACACGCGACATCACCAGATACATTGCGACGCCGTTGCTTACATTGCAACATAGATCTCTACATTGCGACGTCTATCCGTACATTGCGGCGGATGCAGGTGCATTGCGACGCCGAGAGGGACATTGCGACAGAGAGAGGACGGCAGATCAACGGTTGCCGGGGGACCGGACGGACTCCTTTCAGCGTCCTCCAGGAAGGGCGATGCTGACCGGCTGGGAGGACACCCATTCGTCGTTGCCCCTGTCCACGATCCTGGACGGGCCGGGCGCTGCCGGGCTGGCACGGATCATGGAATCGCCGGTTCGCCAGGAGGTTTCAAAGCCATGCGCAAGATGCTCATGACCGCCGTCCTTGCCGGTGCGACGATGCTTGCTCCAGGTGTCCCTCCCCAGGCGCGGGCCAGCCACCACGACTGGTTCGCCATCGGCACGATCTTCCGGATCGGCGCCGCCCACATCGCCTTCGCCTTCGGGCGGCCGAGCTTCGCCTACGAGCCGGCCTACTACTACCGCTACGACCAGCCGATCCATTACGGCGGTCATCAATGCAGCCGCTATTGCTTCCGCGACGCCGGCTACTACTACCATCACGAGTCCTGCCCGCTCGTGGCCGCCCACTTCGCCCACTACCAGGTCGACCCCTACTGGGCCTTCGACCGCTACGCCCCCCGCTACAGCGGCTACGGCGGCGGCTACGGCTACCGCGACTACGGGTATTCCGACCGGTACCGGTACGACGACCGCTATGGCTATGACCGCTACGACGACCGCTACGACCGTGGGTCGCGCTACCGCCGGGACGACAGCTATCGCCGGTACGATCACGACCGGTATGGCCGCTACGACCGGCGTGACCGCTACGACCGGCACGACCGCTACGACCGCGACCGTGGCCACCGCGGGCGCGGGCGCGGCCACCGGCACTACAAGGGGTGCGGGCACTATTGAGCCGCTGGCTCCACGTTTGAATCCGACCGGTTTACCCGCGCGACCTCACCCCCGGCCCCTCTCCTAAAGGAGAGGGGAGAAAACGTCCAGCCCGTCTCTTCAAGCCCCTCTCCTTTAGGAGAGGGGTTGGGGGTGAGGTCGCCACGCAAGGGCGCCCGATAACCACCCTGCCATGCTAAAGTCTCCGCCAGTTTCTCTCTCCTCGTCCAAACGCCTGTCCCGGGAGGGACCTCGATGCGTCTCTGCGCTCACCTGCTCCTCGGCGTCGTCGCCTGCGGCGTCCTCCTGGGCTGCCATCCGCCGCGGCCCGCGACCGCGCCGGCCGCTGCGACCCTGACGGCCGCCGCTTCCAAGCGGCAGGAGATGGCCGCGCTCGCCTTCCTCGCCTACGTCGGGGAGCGGCTCAAGGGCTCGGACGACGAGGTCGAGCAGCAACTCGCCCCCTGTCTGACGACGGCGCTCGCCGGGCAGCCGCTGCTCGCGAGTTGGACCCTGGCGTGGGGCCCGGCGGTCTACAAGTTCGCTCACGCCAAGCGCGACGACAACATGATGTACGTGGTGCGCGACACCACCGATCCCGCCCATCTCGCGATCGTGGTGCGCGGCACCAACGCCGAGGCGATCCTCGACTGGCTGGTCGAAGACTTCGAGGTGCACGGGCAGGTTCCCTGGGGCTACGGCAATCCGCCGGGCCCGGCGAAGATCGCGAAAGGGACCGCCGACGGCCTAAGAATCCTCCAGACCATGGCGCCGGCGGGCGGACCCGCTCCGAACCAGACCCTGGCCGAGTTCCTCGCCGGCCAGACGAAGGCCTACCCCGCGCTCCGGATCGACGTCACCGGCCACAGCCTGGGCGGCGCGCTGGCGCCGACGCTCGCCCTCTGGCTGGCTGACACCCGAGCGGACTGGGATCCGGCCGGCCGGGCGCAGCTCGCGGTCTATGCCCTGGCGGGCCCCACCGCCGGCAACGCCGACTTCGCCGCCTACTTCGACTCCCGCCTCGGCGCCAGCACCGACCGCCTGCACAACCCTCTCGACGTCGTGCCGCTGACCTGGGATCTCGAGACGCTGGAAACGATCGCCGGCCTTTACGAGCCGCTGACCCGGGCGGAAGCGATCGAGCGCGGGCTGCTCGACGCCATGAGGGATCTCGTCAAGGAGCGGGACTACGCGCAGATCAAGCCCGACGCGCCGCCGCTCGCCCGCTTCCTCAACACCGCGGCGGCGGACTTCAAGGCACAGGCGATCTGGCAGCATCGCTGCGGCTACCTCTGCGCCCTGGGCTTAGTCGGCGCCTTCCAGCCCGTGACCCTGGACTGCCGCACCCCCGGCCCCACCCTCTGTCCCGTCTGCCCGCCGGAAATCGCCGTAGGCGCCGGGCTGAAAGGAGGCGCCGAGGAGCTTCTGTCCCATTGGGCGGCTATAAATCGGGCGCTCGGTTGGTCTATAATTTAAGTATGCGTTACCTTTGCTGTGCTTTTGCAAGTTTGATCCTTGTCGTCTCCCCGGTGCGGGCTGCCGGGGTCGAGGCTCAGGCCCGGTACGTCTCAGTGCGGGTGCTGTCGCCGCCGGATGGGTTCATCAGCATGCAGGCGAGCAGCGGCTGGCCCTTGACGATCCGCCTGATCAGTAAGGGTGAGCTCGGGATCTCCATCGTCACCTACCCACATCGGGGCGACGTGTTCCCGAGCGCGGGCATGACGGCTCTACTGCTCTACAGCGATCCCGATCATTGCCCCTCCTGGGCCGGAAATAACGACATCGACGAGTCTGTCTTCCGGGATTGCGTCAGGCCGCGTCCATGGCCCTTCGATGAGACCAGCCTGCGGTTCTCGCTGGACGCCGACTGCCCTGGAAGCCGGGACGCTGTCGGAGAGCCGACGGCAGCGAGCGGCGGTGGACCACCGAAGATTGTGATCTTCGATGAGCTCACGAGGACGCCCAGCCTGGCGCCCATCGGGCCTGCGACGGGTGAAAGTGGCAATGAACCGGACGGCTATGGATACGGACCCGACGACGATCTGCTTGGCCTGGTGATCCTCTCCGATACCGGTCCCGGCGTGGTCTTCGACCAGTTTTTCAATCTCCCCACGCCCCGCCAGGCGCGCAACCTCGCGGGATTCGTCAATACCGTCTCCTACGAGTTGGACGACGCGAGCCGGCATACCAGCGTCACGGCTCATATGGCCGTTCCGGAAGGCCTCTTCAACCCGGTCGTGCTCCTCGACTCCTGCGTCACCAACTCTCGCGGTGAGCTTTGCGGCGGCGGCTCTCTCTATAGGGTTGACGGTGCCCCGCTGGGCCAGCCCTCTCCTTCCGCCACCACGGTGCGTATCTTCGTCGTGAACGGCACCGCGCCGGCTCTGATCGCTGATGCCGATGGCGACGGCGTCGTCGGCGCCCAGGATGCCCAGCTCGCCGGATACACCTTGATCTCGCGCGAGGAGACCGTACGGCTCAGGCAGGCGCCGGCCCTTTTTCCGTTCGACTTCGATCGCAACGGTCGTGCGCTCGGTCCGCAGGAAGCTCCAGGACCCCTGACTCTCACCCGGGTTCCTCGCTGAATCGGCGGCGTCACCACCCTGCCGGCTGTCGTGGCGTCCCGCCACCGGCGATCTCCTGAGCTCGGCTCAGGTCCGAGAGCCCGCGATCTGCACCTTGCCAGGCCCGCAGGAACTCGCGGGCTCGCGCGGCCGCCTCGTCTCGCCGGCCGCGGGCCGCTTCGATCTCCGCCAGCACGAGGAGAGCCCGGACTCGCTCGAGCTCCAGGTCGAGCCGCGGCTCTATGAGCTGGCGGCTCGCGAGCGTTTCTTTTGCAGATTGCAATGCCCTTTCAAACTGACCGGCGGCCAGATAAGCCTTGGCAAGGCCCAGCCGGTACACGCGGTATTCGTATCCGTTGCGATCGACGGAATCCTTCATGAGTTGGATCGCTCGGTGGGCCTCGCCTTGCGCAAGTAGGGAGAGACCTTCGAGATAGGAGGCCGCCTTGTCCTCCGTCCGATCCGGATCCTCGGCGGGCAGCGCCATCTTCCGGATCTCCCTGGCGGTCCGTGAGACCTCCCGCCAGGCAGATGTCCGCAGCTCCAGAAGTCCACGCGCGAACAGGTACCGGGTCGTGACCGCCGTTGGAGAGCGCCGGATCGCAAGGTCGATCAGCCGGCGCGCGGTCGCCGTATCGTTTCCCTCCAGTGCGCAGAGGCCGCGCACGGACAGTGCCAGGGCTTCTCTCACGACCTCCCCTTCGATCGCTGGCTGGAGACTGCTCAGGATCTCAGCGGCGGCCCGGAATCTGCCTCTTGCCATGAGGAGGTAGGAGAGCTCGAAGGCTGCATCGATCCGGCTGCGGGGTGAGGCACCCTGATCGGAAACGACGGGCTCCAGGAGCTGCTCCGCCTCTCCACCCCTCTCCTGGAGGGCTCTCAGCACCGCGAGTTGCACGGTAGCGTCGTGGAACGCGGGATCAATGCGCAGCGCCTCCTCGTACT
>DASWMG010000029.1:0-4050 GCA_036399875.1 Solirubrobacterales bacterium | reverse complement strand
GGCAGCGCCAGATCCAGTTGCGGCTCTTTCCCTGCGCCCCGCGCCGCAGCCCGATCGGCTGGGGGTCGTGGACGATGATCGTGTCCCATTCGCCCTGCAGGTCGCGGGCGTTGAGGGCGTTGATCTCGTCGAACAGCTCCCACTGCTCGTCGGTGAGCGTCTCCTCGGCGCCCTGCAGCGAGTTGTGGAGGAGCTTGGTCGCGTTGAAGAACTCCTCTTTGCCGAAGATGACGTGCCAGTGGGCGTCGAGCCCGGCGTCGCGCATCAGCGGCACGATCGTGTAGAGGATCTCCGAGACGCCGCCGCCGAAGGCCGTGGCGCTGACATGGAGCACACGGTGTCCCTGGAGCGGCTCGGCGAGTGCGCGGATTTCCTCGCTCAGCTGTTTGCCGGCGATGTGGGTGTAGTCCGCGAGGGACTTCTGGCCGAGGGCGACTTCCTGAAGCACCGCCGGATTTCTACAGACAGCGGCGGTTAGACGCGGGGCGGGCCGGCCCCTAGCGGCCGCTCGCCGGCCGCTCGCCCAGCTCGACGCCGACCTTCTCCCGCTCGCCGTCCTCGTGGAGTACCTCGAGGGTCACCCTGTCGCCCGGATGGCGGCCGGCGATGTACCTGGCGAGGTCGTCCGGCTGGACGACCTCGTGCCCGTCGACCGAAAGGATCGTGTCGCCGCCGACCCGGTAGGGAACGCCCTGGAAGCGCAGCCGGTCGTCGCCCCCCTCGAGCCCGGCCTCGTCGGCCGGGCCGCCCTCGACGACTTCGGCGATCAGGCCGCCGTAGTCGGCGTCGAGCCCGAGCTTGCCGGCCAACTGCGGGTAGAGGGGCTGGCTGGAGACGCCGATGTAGGCGTATTCGACGCTGCCGTCTCGCTTCAGCTGGGCGACCGAGCGCTTGATGGTCGAGATCGGGACCGCGAAGCCGACGCCGTCGTTGGCGCCCGAGCTGGTCTGGATCTGCTGGTTGATGCCGAGCACCCTGGCGCCCGCGTCGAGCAGCGGCCCGCCCGAGTTGCCGGGGTTGATCGACGCGTCGGTCTGGATCGCCCCCTCGATCTGAAACTGGGTCAGCGAGCGGACCGAGCGGTCGGTGGCCGAGACGATGCCGACCGAGAGCGACTGCTGCTCGCCGAAGGGGCTGCCGATCGCGGCCACCGGCTGACCGACCACCAACTCGCCGTCGTCGCCCAGCTCCAGCGGATGCAGCTCGTATCCGTTCGGCTCGACCTCGAGCAGGGCGACGTCGGCGAAGGGGTCGAAGCCGACGATCTCGGCCGCCAGCACGTTGCGGTCGGGGAACTCGACGAAGACGGCATTCGCCTCCTCGCGATCGCCGCCTTCGCCGTCGGTGACGACGTGCGCGTTGGTGACGATCCGCCCCTCGCGGTCGAGCACGAAGCCCGACCCTTCGGCGCCGCCGCCGTCGAAGATCGACCTGATCGTGACGACGCCGGGGGAGGCCTCGCGGTAGACGGCCGCGGCGTCGAATCCTCCGTCGGCGGCCTGGACGATCACCTCGGTCGTGGTCGGCACCGCTGGGGCGTTGCTCGTCGCGCCGCCGCTCTCCCCTCCGTCCCCGCCGCAGCCGGCAAGGACGGCCGCGAGGACGAGCCCGACGGCGCGCGACGCCAGCCTCACGCGCCAGCCTCCGCCGGCGTCGAGGCCGGCAAGGCCGTGCGCGGGCGACCCTCGGGAAGATCGAGGGTGAAGGCGGTGAAGCGCCGGCTGGAAGAGACCGCCACTCCGCCTTCCATCCGCTGCGCCACCTCCCGCGCGATCGCCAGGCCGAGGCCGGACCCGCCCGACGGGTTCGCGGTGTAGAAGCGATCGAAGAGCCGCTTCTGCATGCGCTGGGGGATGCCGGGGCCGTCATCGGAGACGGTCAGCTCGGCGCGGCGATTGGCTGAGTAGGTGGTCACGGTGACGCTGACGCCCTCCGGCGTGTGGGTGAGCGCGTTATCGAGCAGGATACGGATGATCTGGCGCACCCGATCGGGGTCGGCGAGGGCGATCACCGGCCGGTGCGGTGTACGCAGCTCCAGTCGCGAGCGATGCCGGTCGGCGCGGGGGCCGAACTCCTGAACGATCTCGCGGGCAACGGCGCTGAGGTCGACGTCGCGCGGGTCGAGCTCGACGCCGCCGGCGTCCAGCTGGGAGAGATTGAGCAGGTCGGAGCTGAGCTTGGTGAGCCGCTCGATCTGCTGCCGCATCGTGCGCATGAACTCCTCGCGCTCTTCGGGGCTCGGGTCCTCCTCCTCGAGCAGTTCCAGAAAGCCGCCGAGGCTGAAGATCGGCGTGCGCAGCTCGTGCGAGGCGTTGGCGATGAACTGCTTGCGGGCGCTGTCGAGCTCGGCGAGGCGCCCCTGCATCTCGTTGAAGGTGCGCGCCAGCTGGCCGAGGTGGCCGGAGTGGTCGACCGGAATCCGCGTTGCGAAGTTCCCTTCGGCAACCTCCCGAGCGGCTTCGTCGATCCGCTTGATCCGCGCCGTCGCCAGGTAGGCGAAGTAGAAGCCGAAGCCGCCCGAGAGCAGGAGCGAGATCAGGGCGCCGATAAAGATCGGACCCGACGCTTCGGTGTGTCCGCCGATCGGAACGACCCAGATGTAGACGATCACCGAGGTGCCTATCCCGATCGCCACCGAGATCGAGGTGATCCGGTTGCCGAGCGGGGTGAGGCGGAGGTTTCTCATTCGCGGAAGCGGTAGCCGACGCCGCGCACCGTGAAGAGGTACTCGGGGTGTTTGGGATTGCGCTCCAGCTTCTCGCGCAGATGCCGGATGTGGACGTCGATCGTGCGCGGATCGCGGTACTCGGAATCGCCCCAGACCCGCTCGAGCAGCACCTCGCGGCTGAGCACCCGGCCGGGCGAGCCGGCGAGGGCGGCCAGGATCTCGAACTCGACATAGGTGAGGCCAATGTCGTCGCCGTTGAGGGTGACGGTGCGTCGGGCCGGATCGACGCGGAGGTCCCCGAGCTCGATCGGCTCCTCCTCCCGCGGTCCGGGCACCATCCGCGAGCGCCGCAGGGCTGCCTTGACCCGGCTGCGGAACTCCCGCATCGAGAAGGGCTTGGTGATGTAGTCGTCGGCGCCCACTTCGAGGCCGGCGACCTTGTCTGTCTCGCTGCCCTTGGCGGTCAACATGATGATCGGCACCTGGCTGCGCCGGCGCAGCTGCCGGCAGACCTCGACGCCGTCGAGCTTGGGCAGCATCAGGTCGAGGATCACGAGGTCGAAGCGGCTCTCGCCGAAGCGCTGCAGCGCTTCGCGGCCGTCGAGCGCCGAGACCACTTGGTAGCCGTCTTTGCGCAGCGGATAACTGAGCAGGGTTTGAACCGACTGCTCGTCGTCGATGAGCAGAATTCGCGCGGACCCGTTTGCCATGTAGCAAGGGTAATCGGGCGCACTGGCCATTTTCACCGTGGGGCGTTGTGGACGTATGTGCGAGTACCAAGAACTAAGGGTCCCGGGCAGGGAGCCGATAGGGGGCGCAGATGGAAACGCACCAGCTGAAAACCCTGATCGCCAACGGGCACTATCGGCCCCAGCCAGCCGAGATCGCGCAGGCCATGCTGAGCCACCGCGCCGTCCGCGACCTGCTGATCGGAGCGTCGGCCTCGAACGGCAATGGCAACCGGTCGCTCAACCCAGCTGATCGAATCCAGTCGCCTTCAGCGATTCCCCGCCAGGCCGCCTGATCTCGACTCCCTCTCCCTCCAGGACCTCACCGATCGGAGTGAGTCTGATTCCCGATGCCGCGACGGCGGTCGCGGCCCGCTCGAGGCGCTCGGGCGGCAGCGCCACGAGCAGCTCGTAGTCCTCGCCGCCCGAGGCGGCAAGCTCGAGCGGATCGCGGCCCTTCGCTTCCGCCATCTCGGCTACGCCGGCGGCAAGCGGCATCGCCGCCGCCTCGATGTGGAGCGAGACTCCGCTTGCGCGGGCCAGATGGCGCGCATCCCCGGCGAGACCGTCGCTGAGGTCGATCATCGCGGTCGCGCCGGCCGCCGCCAGCGCGCGGCCCTCCGCCAGCCGGGGGCGCGGGCGCAGATGGTGCGC
>DASWMG010000028.1:0-16138 GCA_036399875.1 Solirubrobacterales bacterium | reverse complement strand
TGGGTCACCACCTCCCCCTCGGGCAGCTTGCGGTCGAGCGCCTCCGCGGCCTGCGCGGCCCGCTCGACCGCGGCCGCGAACTCGGCGGCGCCGATCTCCTCGCCGCCGATCAGCACCCGTTCGGACCAGCGCTCGGCGTGCGGCGAGACGCAGGCTCCAGCGCGCAGCCCGTGCGCTTCCAGCAGCGCCGCGGTCATCCGCGTCACCGACGACTTGCCGTTCGTGCCGACGACGTGGATCGAGGCGAAGCGGTGCTGGGGCATGCCGAGCAGCGCGCTCAGCGCGTGCATCCGCTCCAGCCCGAGCCGCCAGCCGATCGGCTCCAGCGAGTCGAGGTAGGGCTCGGGGTCCCTCGGCTCTATTCCGAGAGCTCCTCCAGCTCGGCCCGGTAGCGCTCGAGCTTCTCGCGCTCCTCCTCGACCACCTCGGCCGGAGCCCGCGAGACGAACTTCTCGTTGGACAGTTTGCCCTCGGCGCGCGCCACCTCCGAGCGCAGCTCCTCGCGGCGCGCGTCGAGGCGGGCGCGCACCGCCTCGGCGTCGATCTCGGCCGAGGCCAGCACCTTGACCGCGCCGACCGAGGCAACCGGGTCGCCACCGTCCCCGACGAACTCGAAGCGGGCCAGGCGGCCGACGAACTCCTGCTGCTCGCCGTCGGCGCGGGCCGGCAGCACCGTCGCCGCCGGCGCCTCGACCAGGTCGCGCCAGGCGCGCAGACGGCGGGTCAGGTCGATCCCGGCCTCGACCTCGGCCTCCGCCCCGGGGTCGATCAGCGATTCGTCGACCTCTGGGAAGGAGTGGACGACGAGGTGCCCGTCGTTGGCCGGGTGGTAGCGCCAGATCTCCTCGCTGACGAAGGGCATGACCGGGTGCAGCAGCGCCAGCACGCGCTCCAGCGAGTAGAGCAGCGTCGCCGAGACCTCCTCCTCGCCCTCGTAGAGGCGGGGCTTGACGATCTCCAGGTACCAGTCGCAGAGCTCGGACCAGAAGAACGAGTAGACCTCGGTCGCCGCATGGGCGAAGTCGTAGGACTCCAGCTTGGCGGTCACCGAGCCGATCGTCCGCTCCAGGCGCGAGAGGAGCCAGCGGTCCTCGGGACAGGTCGGGCGGGGCGCCGGCTCGACCTCGGCCGCGTTGAGGAGGATGAGCCGGCTCGCGTTCCAGAGCTTGTTGGCGAGGTCGCGGCCCTGCTGGACCTTGGCGTCGGAGTAGCGCACGTCCTGGGTCGAGGACATCGCCAGCAGGCCGAAGCGCAGCGCGTCGGCGCCGTGCTCGTCGATCTCACCGAGGGGATCAATCCCCGTGCCGAGGCTCTTGGACATCCGCCGTCCGTCGCGGGCCTGGATCACAGAGTGGACGTAGACGTCGCGGAAGGGGACGTCGCCGGCGAACTCGATGCCGGTCATGATCATCCGCGCGACCCAGAGGAAGAGGATCTCGCGCGCGGTGGTCAGGAAGCTGGTCGGATAGAAGGCGCGCAGCTCGGGCGTGTCGTCGGGCCAGCCGAGCGTCGCGAAGGGCCAGATCGCCGAGCTGAACCAGGTGTCGAGCACGTCCTCCTCTTGGCGCAGCGGCCCGTCGCAAGCGCCGCAGCGCTCCGGCGTCGCCTCGGCGACGATCGTCTCCTCGCAGGCGTCGCAGTACCAGACCGGGATCCGGTGGCCCCACCAGAGTTGGCGCGAGACGCACCAGGGACGGATCTCGTTCATCCAGTCGAGGTAGACGCGCTTCCACTGCGGCGGCGTTATCCGCACGTCGTCGCGTTCGACCGCCTCGATCGCGGGCCTGGCGAGCTCGTCCATGCGGCAGAACCACTGCAGCGAGATCAGCGGCTCGATCCGCTCGCCGGAGCGGTGCGAGAAGGGCACCGAGTGGGCGTAGGGCTCCTCGGCGCGCAGCCGGCCCTCCTCGCGCAGCGCCGCGACGACCGCCTCCTGCGCCTCGGCGGCGGTCAGGCCGGCGAAGCGCTCCCCGGCCTCGTCGGTCATGCGGCCGTCGGGGCCGATGACGCCGATCTCCTCGAGGCCGTGCTTGCGGCCGATCTCGAAGTCGTTGGGGTCGTGGCCGGGGGTGATCTTCAGCGCCCCGGTGCCGAACTCGGGGTCGACGTGCTCGTCGGCGATTATCGGCAGGCGGCGGCCCACCAGCGGCAGCACGCAGTGCTGTCCGACCAGGCCGGCGTAGCGCTCGTCGTTCGGATTGACGGCGACGGCGGTGTCGGCGAGCATCGTCTCCGGGCGCACCGTGGCGACGGTCAACACCCGATCGGAGCCCTCGACCGGATAGTCGATCGAGTAGAGGGTGTCCTCGACCTCGCGGTTCTCAACCTCGAGGTCGGAGATCGCCGAGCGCGACCCCGGGTCCCAGTTGACCATGTAGTTGTCGCGGTAGATGTAGCCCTTGTCGTAGAGCTGCTTGAAGACGCGGTAGACGGCGCGCACGTAGCCCTCGTCGAGGGTGAAACGCTCGCGGCCGTAGTCGCAGGAGGCGCCGAGCCGCTTGTACTGCTCGACGATCCGCGAGCCGTACTCTTCTTTCCAGGCCCAGACGCGCTCGACGAAGGCCTCGCGGCCGAGCTCGTGGCGGCTCTTGCCTTCCGCCCGCAGCTCTTTCTCGACCACCGCCTGCGTGGCGATCCCCGCATGGTCGGTCCCGAGGATCCAGAGCGTGTTCCGCCCCCGCATCCGGTTCATTCGGACCAGCGCATCCTGCATCGAGCCGTTCAGCGCATGCCCCATGTGCAGCGCCCCGGTCACGTTGGGTGGCGGAATGGCAACCGAAAAGCTCTCCCCGCCCGCGCCCTCGGCATCCGGATGGAAGTAACCCCCCTCCACCCACTCGGCAAACACCCGCCCCTCGACCGTGGCCGGGTCCCACCGAGTCGCCTCTTCCAGCCGCTTTTTGCGCTCGTCAGTCACGGAGCGCCGAGTCTAGATAGCTCTTGAGCCAAGAGGAGGGGTCGGGTGGCCCTCTCACGAAGGCTCAGGGGACCACGCCGGAACCCTTGCTTCGGATCAGCTGCGCAACGGTCTTCGGGAGAGGGCCACCCGGCCCCTCCCACCCCGCTACGCGCTTTCCTCGCCCAGCTCCTCCTCGGCCGGCCCGATGTCCTGCTGCGCCGCCTCGGTCACCAGCGTCGGCCGGCGTCCCTGGGCGATCGTCTCCTTCGTCACCACGCACTTGGTCACGTCGCGGCGCGAGGGCAGCTCGAACTGGACGTCGAGCAGCGTCTCCTCGAGGATCGAGCGCAGGCCGCGGGCGCCGGTCTCGCGCTCCAGCGCCTTGTCGGCGATCGCGTCGAGGCTGTCCTCGGCGAAGACCAGCTCGATGTCGTCGAACTCGAAGAAGCGCTGGAACTGCCGGGTCAGCGCGTGCTTGGGCTCGGTCAGGATCGTGATCAGGTCCTCTTTGCTGAGCTGGTGGATCGCGGCGACGACCGGGAGGCGGCCGATGAACTCGGGGATGAGGCCGTACTCGATCAGGTCCTCGGGCAGAACCTGCTCGAACCACTCGCCCGTGTCCTTGGTCTCGCGCGAGGAGATCGCGGCGCCGAAGCCGACCCCGCGGTCGCCGACGCGCCGCTCGATCACCTTGTCGAGCTGGGCGAAGGAGCCGCCGCAGATGAAGAGGATGTTGGTGGTGTCGATCGTCAGGAACTCCTGGTGGGGGTGCTTGCGGCCCCCCTGCGGCGGCACGGAGGCGGTCGTGCCCTCGAGGATCTTCAGCAGCGCCTGCTGGACGCCTTCGCCTGAGACGTCGCGGGTGATCGACGGGTTGTCGGCTTTGCGCGCGATCTTGTCGATCTCGTCGATGTAGATGATCCCCGTCTCGGCCTTCTTGACGTCGTAGTCGGCGGCCTGGATCAGCTTCAGGAGGATGTTCTCGACGTCCTCGCCGACGTAGCCGGCCTCCGTCAGCGCGGTCGCGTCGGCGATCGCGAAGGGGACGTTGAGGATGCGGGCGAGCGTCTGGGCGAGCAGCGTCTTGCCGCAGCCGGTCGGGCCGAGCAACAGGATGTTCGACTTCTGCAGCTCGACGTCGCTCTCCTCGCCCTGGGCGATCTGCACCCGCTTGTAGTGGTTGTAGACGGCGACGGAGAGGGCGCGCTTGGCGGCCTCCTGGCCGACCACGTACTGCTGCAGCACCTCGTGGATCTCACGCGGTTTCGGCAGGTTCTCCAGCTCGATGCCGCCACCGGCGCCGGGGGAGGAGGTCAGCTCCTCGTCGATGATCTCGTTGCAGAGGTCGATGCACTCATCGCAGATGTAGACGCCGGGACCGGCGATCAGCTTCTTGACCTGACGTTGCGACTTCCCGCAGAAGCTGCAGAGGAGCTGCTCGTTGGAATCGGTGGGACGTGCCAGTGAGATCCCCTCCTTGCGGGGCGGTAGCTGCCTACCGGGCGTCTAGCTTAGAGAGCGCTTCTGCCCGGCTCTGTCGGTTCGCTCGTTTACTTCGGGAGGGCGCCGGTCCCTTCCTGCGGGCGGCGACTTGCGCGCGTCGCTACGGTGACCCAATGCCTGCGAAGCCGCGAGTCGCGCCGATTGAGGCGGCCGAGCTGGAGATGCTGCTGCCGATGATCGCCGCCTACCAGCGCTTCTACGAGGTGCCGGCGGAGCGGATCGACGACGAGCGCAACCGGGCCTTCTTCGCCCGCTTCGTCGCGCCCAGCGAGGACGGCATGCTGCTCGGTGCCTGGCGCGGCGAGGAGCTGGTCGGCTACGCCTGCCTCTACTGGCACTTCACGTCGCTGGTGCCGGCGGAGACGGTTCTGATGAACGACCTCTACGTCGCCGTGGGCCATCGCGGCGAGGGCGTCGGCCGGGCGTTGATCGAAGCGAGTGCGGCAGTTGCTCGCGAGCGCGGCGCCTATCGGCTGGAGTGGGCGACGGCGCCGGACAACGCGCGTGCCCAGCGCCTCTACGACTCGACCGGCGCCACCCGCACCACCTGGATCGAGTACGAGCTGGAGGTCTAGCGGCTCGAAGGTCAGCCCTGGCGGTCCCAGCGGCGCAGGAGCGGCTCGGGGTCAATCGGCCGGCCGCGGACGCGAACCTCGAAGTGGAGATGGCAACCAACCGTGCGGGCGTTGCCGGTCCTGCCGACGGCGCCGACCCGCTGGCCCGTCCAGACCGTGTCCCCGGGACGGGTCGCGGCCGGCCGGCGCAGGTGCGAGTAGAAGTACGTGCGGCGCTCGCCGGCTCCCCGAATGAGGAGGTAGTTGCCGTAGAGCACCGGGTCGTAGCCGCGTCGCCGCACCCATCCCGTCGCGGCGGCCACCAGCGGCGCGCCACATCGCGCCACGACGTCGAAGCCCTCGTGCGTGCGACCGCCACTGCGCGGCGCTCCGAACTCGCCGATCTGGCCGCGCTCGGAGTGCGGCGCGGCGACCGGGAACGAATGGGCCAGAAAGGCGGTCGCGCCGTCGTCGGCAGCGGCGGGTGCGGCGAGGAAGAGGGCGATCCCGAGTACGACCGCGGCAAGGCGGATGCGCGCGTGTGGCCGAACGTTCAGTGGTGCTCGATGACGCGGTCGACGAGGTTGTACTCCCTCGCCTCCTCGGCACTCATGAAGTAATCGCGATCGGTGTCTTTGGTGATCTTCTCGAACGGCTGGCCGGTGTGGTGGGCGAGGATCTCGTCGAGGCGACGACGCACGTCGATGATCTCTTTGGCGTGGATCTCGATGTCGGTCGCCTGGCCTTCGAAGCCCGATGAGACCTGGTGGATGAGGATCTTCGAGTTGGGCAGGGCCATCCGTTTGCCCGCGGCGCCGCCGGAGAGCAGCAGCGCGCCCATGCTCATCGCGATGCCGACGCAGATCGTCTGCACGTCGGGCTTGATGAACTGCATCGTGTCGTAGATCGCCAGGCCGGAGTAGACGGAGCCGCCGGGCGAGTTGATGTAGAGGCTGATGTCCTTGTCGGGGTCCTCGGACTCCAGGTGCAGGAGCTGGGCCACGATCAGGTTGGCGATGTCCTGGGAGACCTCGGTACCGAGGAAGATGATCCGCTCGTTCAGCAGGCGCGAGTAGATGTCAAAGGAACGCTCCCCGCGCGAGGTCTGCTCGACCACCATGGGCACCAGAGGGCTCATGGCTCGCACTCTATAGAAGCCGTCCGGCGGCCTTTGCCTCGTACATCGCCTTGTCGGCCGCCGCCAGAAGCTCCTGCTCGCCGGGCCGGCCGTAGCCGTCGAAGGTGGCGACGCCGACGCTGATCCGCAGCCTCACCTCGCCCCCCTCGAGCGTCAGCGTCGAGTCGCCCAGCAGCGTCACCAGCCGCTCGGCCACCGCCCGAGCCTCGTCCTCGTCGATTTCGGGCAGCAACACCACGAACTCGTCGCCGCCGAGGCGGGCGACGATCGGGTCGGCGCCCCGAGCGACGACGTCGGTCGACCGCAGGTTGTCGCGCAGCGTGCTCGCCACCCAGCAGAGCGCCTTGTCGCCGGCGGCGTGGCCCAGTGTGTCGTTGATCTCCTTGAAATGATCGACGTCGATCAGCAGCAGCGCCCCGCCCTGGCCGTAGCGGCGCGTGTAGGAGAGCTGGCGCCGCAGCTCCTCCTCGAAGCGGCGGCGGTTGAAGAGCCCGGTCAGGCCGTCGTGCTGGGAGAGCCGCTCCAGCTCGCGCTCGAGCGCTTTGCGCTCGGTGATGTCGCGGGCGACGGCGTAGATGGTCTCCTCGTCGGCGGCCGGCTGGGACATCCACTCGAGCCAGTGGATCTCGCCGCGCTTGTCGATGTAGCGGTTCTGGAAGTGGATCGTCTCGGCGCCTTCGGCGAGCGCGGCGGCCTCTTCTTCGGTCCGCTCGCGATCCTCCGGGTGGACGAACTCGAGGAAGGGGCGGCCGAGCAGGTCGTCCTCGCCATAACCGAGGACCCGCTCGAAGGCGGGGTTGATGCGCGTGAAGTACCCGTTGAAGTCAGCCGTGCAGAACATGTCTTGCGAGAGGTCGAAGTGGCGGGCGCTCTGCCGCTCGAGGACCCGCAGGCTCGTCGCGAAATGGCCGGTCAACCCGCCGACGAAGAGGAAGACGAGGGCGCGGTTGAAGTAGCCGAGGGCGCTTGACGGCGCGTCCGCGATCGCCGTGCTGGCGGAGGCGACCGCGAAGGCGACGCCCGCGGCGAGCAGGCCGCCCCGGGTCCCGCAGGCGACCGCGACGACGACGACCGGGATCACGTAGAGCAAGGTGATCCCGTCGGCCTGCGTCCCGAAGGTGACGCGGGCAAGGAAGACGGCGGCGAAGAGCCCCGCCGCGACGGCGACCGCCAGGCGTGGGCGCTTGATTATGTCTCTCGGTACCGGCATGTCGTTTTGTTCTACCAACTTTTCGGCATGCCCCAAACGGCCTTCAGTTCTGCAATAGGACGTTCGGCCAGAAACGAAACGATCGAGGGTCCCGCGCGGAGCGGAGAGCCGGGGAAGGCTAAGACTCGCCGCCCGGCGTCCAGAGCTCGCCCTTCTCCTCGCGCTCCTTCTCCGGGGTCCAGATCTTCTCGCGAGCCTCGGCCTGCTCCTTCGGGATCGGCTTGGCGTGCTCGGCGACCAGGTCGATCGCCTTGCGGAAGCGGATGTCCTCGCGGACCATCGCGTCGCGGCCGCTCTCGCGCAGCCGCTTCAGCAGCTTGTCTGGCGTGGTGCGCTCGTGTTCGGCCGGGTGGGCGACCGCCTCGAGCATCTCCTCCTCGCTCGCCTCGATCCCCTCCTCGTCAGCTATGGCCGCCAGCACCGCCTCGCGGCGCAACTCGCGCTCGGCGTCGGGTCGGGACTCCTCGATCACCTCGTCGCGGGTTTTCCCCTGCATCTGTAGGTAGGCGTCGGGCGCCATGCCCCGGGCCGCGAGCTGTCGCTCGACCCGCTCCCAGCGCTCCGCGGCCCGTGCGGAGGCCAGCTCGCCCGGCAGGTCCACGGTCGCCCGCTCGGCCGCGGCGTCGATGGCTGCGATCCGGAAGTCCTGCTCACTGCGCTCGTCCATCGCCTTTGCCACCCGCTCGCGGATGTCGTTGCGCAGCTCCTCCAGCGTGTCGAACTCCGAGACCTCGGAGGCGAAGTCGTCGTCGAGCTCGGGCAGGACCTTCTCGCGGACCTCCTTGATCTCGATCGTGAAGACGGCGTCCTGGCCGGCCAGATGCTCGGCGCCGTAGTCCTCGGGGAAGGTCACCTCGACCTTGCGGGTGTCGTCCGCCCCGGCGCCCACGAGTTGCTCCTCGAAGCCCTCGATCAGCTGCCCACCGCCGAGCTCAAGCAGGTAGTCGGTCGCCGCGCCGCCCTCGAACGCCTTGCCGTCGAGCAGGCCCTCGAAGTCGATCAGCAGCACGTCGCCCTCCTTGGCGGTCCGCTCGACCGGCTCGAGGCGCGCGACGCTTTCGCGCATTCGCTCGATCTCGCGATCGACGATCTCCTCGGGCGGCTCGGTCTGCTCGCGGCCGACCTCCAGTCCCTTGTACTCGCCGAGCTCGGCCTTCGGCCGGACGCCGATCTCGAACTTGAAGCTGAGCGGCTCGTCCTCGGCCTCGGGCACCGAGACGATCTCGATCTTGGGGTCGCCGACGGGGGCGATCCCGGAGTCGAGCAGGGCTCGCTCGTACCACTCGGGCAGCGCCTCGCGCAGCGCCTCCTCGAAGACGGGGCCAAAGCCGAGTCGCTGCACCACCAGCGACGGCGGCGCCTTGCCCTTGCGGAAGCCGGGCAGGCGCATCTCGCGCGCCAGGGCGCGGGCGGCACGGTTGACCCCCTTCTGGACGTCGGCGGCCGGGACCTCGGCCTCGACGCGAACGCGGGAGCCGGGGAGCTCGGAGACGGTGGTCTGCACGGCGGCGGACCCTAGAGGATCGGTGGCGGGGGCAACTTCTGATGCTTTTTGATGCCTATAGGGTCATCAAAGCGCCAGAAGTTGGCTCAATGTCGCCGCAGCAGGCCGCGGCGGACCGCTACCGCGAAGTCGATCGCGAAGGAGAGGCCGCGGCCGAGCGGGCCGGTGACGAGCCAGGCCTCGAAGGCGCCGAGGGGGTCGCGTCGCCTACTCATCGCTGGCATATTCCAGCAGGGAGGAGTCGACGAGCCACTCGACCGGGGCGCGATCGTCGGTGTAGACCTCGCCGCCCGGCAGGCGCGGGCCCAGCGCCGCGACGGCATCGCGGGCGAGGGGACGCAATGGGGGCGGCAGCGTCGAAACGGTCGCGCGAAGCCGTCTCGCGGAGAGCGGCGCGGCGTCGCCGGGCGAGCGCGGCGCAGCGCCCTCGGGCGAGCGGCGGGCGGCGACGAGCAGCGTGTTGGTCGGCTCGATCGGCCAGCGCATGACCGGGCCGAGGGCGGCGGCCATGGTCCGGCCCAACACGCGCTCCAGCTCCTCGGCGCCCTCGGGATGGCCGACGTTGACGATTACGGTCCCGCCCGGCGCGAGCCGCTCGCGGGCGAGTTCGAAGAACTCCCGGGTCGCCAGGTAGAAGGGGATGTAGGGCTGGCGGTAGGCGTCGACCATGATCGAGTCGTAGCCGCCGTGCGAGCGCTTGAGCCAGGGCCGGGCGTCCTCGGCGAAGACCTCCATGCGCGGGTTGCGCAGGTCGAACCAGCGGCGGCCGATCTCGGTCAGCTCGGCGTCGATCTCGACCGCATCGACCGCCGTGCGCGGGAAGAAGTGGCCGTAGGCGCGCGCCACCGTGCCGGCCGCGTTGCCGAGGATCGCGATCCGGCGCGGCGGCCTCGACCGCGACACGGAGGGCGCGGGGCCCGCCGCGAACGGCAGCACCAGATGCCCGTCCCAGTAGTCGCCGGTCAAGTAGCGCCCCGGGCGGTAGAGCGAGTGGACTGCCTGCCCCTCGTTCAGCTCCAGCACTCGCGCCCCGTCCGGCCGTTCGACCACCCGCACGTACTGGTGGGTGGTCTCGGCCTCGTAGAGGACGCGGCCGGTGTCCGCCGCCTTGATCGCGGCCACCGGCATCGCCAGCGCCAGCGCCAGCGCCGCCGGCACGGCGACGTAGCGCCAGCCCAGCCCGGCCGCCCCCACCAGCCCGAGGGCGAGGGCGAAGACGAGGAACGTGCGCTGCGTCCCCAGCAGGGGGATCAGCACCAGCGCGGCCAGCATCGTGCCGAGCAGCGAGCCGGCGGTCGAGATCGCGTAGAGCCTCCCCACCACCTCGCCGGCGCGCGCCACGTCGGCCACCGCCAGCCGCACGGCCCAGGGCGCGGCCGCGCCAAGCAGCGTCACCGGCACGGCGACGAGCACCAGCACACCGAAGAGCGAGCCGGCGAAGCCGCCGACCGAGACCGTGTCGAAGGCGTCCACCGAGAAGCCGAGGAAGGGCCGCGCCGCGAAGGGGATCGCGGCGATCAGCAGCGCCGCGGCGAGGACCACCGCGCAGAGCGCCCGCAGGCTCGGGTGGCGGTCGGCGTAGCGGCCGCCGAGCCAGTAGCCGACCGAGAGGGCGACGAGGACGACCCCGATCGTGTTCGCCCAGACCACCGTCGAGGCGCCGAAATAGGGCGCCAGCAGCCGCGCCGCCGCGATCTCGGCCCCGAGGCTGGCGGCGCCGACGACGAAGACGAGCGCCGCCAGCAGCGGCTGGCGAGCAGGGCGGGCCTCCGGCGAACCGGCGACCCGCTCAGACGCGGTCGAACTCGCGCTCATCGGCGCCTGCCTTCAGCCGCTCCTCCAGCAGCGCCCCGTGGCCGGCGGCGACGGCACGCTGGGCGCGGCGCTCGTCGAGCGGCACCCCCCGCTCCCGCGCCAGGTCGAGCAGGCGCTGCTTCTCGGTCCCTTCGCGCGCCACCTCGAAAAAGACCCAGGCGAGGGCGCCGAGGACGAGGAAGGTCCCCTCGACCATCATCACGACGCCGGCGGTGCCCTGGTCGGCGAGCGGCGAGATCCCCCAGTAGCGCTCCCCCGACTCGTAGATCGGGTAGAGCACTGAGCCCGACCACATCAGCACGTTGCCGAGGATCGCGCCGGTGAAGCGGACGGCGATCACGTAGGCCACCTTCCAGCCGGCGCCGAACCACTCCGGCTTCGGCAGCGGCCCGAAGGCCGGCATCCACATCAGGCAGCCGAAGAAGAGGAAGGTGGCGTGCTCGAAGGCGTGGATCGGCGCGGCGCCGTAGGCGTCCTGGTAGAGCGCCGGGATGTGCCAGACGAAGAGGTTGAGCGCCCAGAGCGGCAGCGCCACCGCCGGATGGGCGAGGAACTGAAGGCGGTCGAAGACACGGATCGCCAGGAGCGGCTGCAGCAGCGAGCGGGTCAGGCCCAGCACGAGCAGCAGCGCGGCGATGTCGCCGATGAGCAGGTGCTCGGCCATGTGGGCAATCACCAGCTCCTCGGAGATGTGGCCGATCGGACTGAAGAGCGAGATCGCGATCGTCGCCAGCCCGGAGCCGAAGCAGACCTGCCGCCACGCCGGCACCGGCCGGCCGGCCCAGGCCAGCGTCGTCGCCCGCTTCCAGTAGAGGAAGCCGGCGACCGTCAGCGGCAGCAGCTCGAGCGGCGCGAAGGCGCCGCCGAAGTGGGCGAGCACGGGACTCACGCTGGTAGCTTGGCAGGCACGTGAGCGCCGGTCCGAACCGCTTTCCGCCGATCGGCAGCTACGGCTTCCTCTCCGACTGCCACACCGCCGCGCTGGTCTCCTTCGAGGGCAACATCGAGTGGCTCTGCCTGCCCCGCTTCGACTCGCCGAGCGCCTTCGGCGCCGTGCTTGATCGCGGCGCCGGCCACTTCCGGCTCGGGCCGCGCGGCGTCGTCGTGCCGCTCGCTCGCCGCTACGAGCCGGGCACGCTGGTGATCGAGACCACCTGGGTCACCGACACCGGCTGGGCGGTCGTCCACGACGCGCTGACGATCGGCGAGTGGGAGGGCGAAGAGGACGGCGCCGGCCGGCCCGGCACCGAACACGAGTCGGACCACTCGCTGCTGCGGCTGATGACCTGCGTCGACGGCGAAGTGGAGATGGAGATGGAGTGCCTGCCCCGCTTCGCCTACGGCGCCGGGGCCGCGACCTGGAGCGGCGGAGAGCTGGGCGAGGCGCTCGCGCGCGGCGGCGACGGCGAGGAGTTGCGCCTGACCACCGACATGGAACTGGAGGTCGACGGCGGCGCCGTGCGCGGGACGATGCGGCTGCGCGAGAACGAGAGCGGCTTCTGCGCGCTGGCCTGGGGCGAGAGCTCGCTGGGTGGGCCGCGGAGCGCGCCGGAGGCGCTGGAGCGGCTCGACTCGACCGAAGAGTTCTGGCGCGACTGGTTGCGCGCCGGCGACTTCCCCGACCACCCCTGGCGCATCCACCTGCAGCGCTCGGCGCTCGTCCTCAAGGGCCTCACCTACACCCCCACCGGCGCGATCGTCGCCGCCCCCACCACCTCGCTGCCGGAGACGCCGGGCGGCGAACGCAACTGGGACTACCGCTTCAGCTGGATCCGCGACTCGACCTTCAGCCTCTGGGCGTTGCACACGCTCGGCTTCGACCACGAGGCCGAGGACTTCATGCGCTTCATCGTCCACGTCTGCCGGGACCATCCAGACCTCCAGATCATGTACGGGATCGGCCACGAGCGAGAGCTCGAGGAGAAGACGCTCGACCACCTCTCCGGCTACGGCGGCGCCAAGCCGGTGCGAATCGGCAACGGCGCCTTCGACCAGCGCCAGAACGACGTCTGGGGGGCGCTCCTCGACTCGATCTACCTGCACGAGAAAGCGCTGCGCGGAACCGGCGCGCCGGCCGACCGCAGGCTGATCGGCGAACAGGTCGAGGCCGCGATCGCCGCCTGGCCCCATCCCGACCAGGGGATCTGGGAGGCGCGCGGCGAGCCCAGGCACTACGTCTCCTCGAAGCTGATGATCTGGGTCGCCGCCGACCGCGGCGCCCGGCTGGCGCGCAGCCTCGGGATCGACCGCTACGCGGAGCGCTGGCAGGACGCCGCCGACGAGATGCGCGAGGAGATCCTCGAGCGCGGCGTCCGCGACGGCGTCTTCCGCCAGCACTACGAGACCGACGCGCTCGACGCCTCCACCCTGCTCGTGCCGCTGGTCCGCTTCCTGCGCCCCGACGACCCGCGCGTGCGGAACACCGTCGAGGCGATTGATGAAGAGCTGACCCAGGACGGGCTGGTCTGCCGCTACAAGGTGGAGGAGACCGACGACGGGCTGCGCGGCGAGGAGGGAACCTTCCTGATCTGCTCCTTCTGGCTCGTCTCCGCCCTCTCGGAGATCGGCGAGGCGCGGCGCGCCCGCAGGCTCTGCGAACGGCTGCTCGCCTCGGCCGGCTGGCTCGACCTCTACGCCGAGGAGCTCGAGGCGCGCAGCGGCCGCCACCTCGGCAACTTCCCCCAGGCGTTCACCCACCTGGCCCTAATCAACGCCGTCTCACACGTGATCGCCGATGAGCGGCGCGAGGACGGCGGGCCGACCGCGGTCTTCAGCGAAATGGGCGGCGTCCGCGAGGACGTCTGAGCACCGCGGCGCGCGAACACATCGCACACACACAACACGTCTACAGACACGACCCCTCGGTCCTCTATATTGGGCGCCAGGTCGTCTCGCCCCCTGCGACGGTCGAGAAACGCCTTACAGAGGGAGTCGTGGAATGGACGAGATCCGAACCCCCGCCGAGCAGGATGCGGCAGTCGAGGCGGCGGTCTTGCGACAGCTGCTGGTCCTGCACCCGGTGCAGGTGACACTGGAGGAGCTCCACCGCGAGCTCGGCATCGATCCCGAGGACTTCGCGCAGCGCGACGCGGTCGAACGGGCCGTGCAGGGCCTGGCGGCCGCCGGCCTCCTGCACCGACTCGACGAATTCGCGATCCCGACCAGGGCGGCCCTGCGGTTCGCGGAGCTGATCGAAGCGTAGGCGCCCGCACTGCGGGCGCTCAATCCACAGCTGGGGCTGGCGCAACTCAGTAATTTCTGATTATCTATGCACCTATCCATGTAAAGGCGGTGGGCGCCTAGGGGGAGCTTTGGGAGGCGAGCGGCCACCGCAGGTAAGGGAGGCTCATTCATGATCAGAAGGCGATTTGGTGCCCTGACGTCCATGCTCGCGCTCTGTCTCGTCGGCGCGGCTCTAACGCCGGCCGCCTCGTTCGCGGTCGATCCCATCCTCTTCGTCCACGGCTGGTCGCGCAGCGCGTCGGACTGGAACACGATGATCGGCCGCTTCGAAAAAGACGGCTGGGCGAAAAAACAGCTGCGCGCTTACAGCTACAACACCTCGACCTCGAACAAAACGACCGCCGCGACGACGGTGAAAGCCGAAGTCGAAAAACTGAAGAGCGAAACCGGAGCGGCGAAGGTCGACATCATCGCCCACTCGATGGGCAGCCTCAACACCCGCTGGTACATCAAGTTCGTGGCCGGCGGCGAAGCGAACGTCGACGAGTGGGTATCGCTCGGCGGCCCCAATCACGGCACCGACTCCGCCAACTTCTGCTTCAGCGTCGCCTGCGAAGAGATGCGGATCGGTTCGACGTTCCTCTCGGAACTGAACGCCGGCGATGAGACCCCCGGCGCCGTCAACTACGGCACCTGGTGGTCGGCCTGCGACTCGACGATCAACCCCGACTCGAGCGTCTCGCTTAGCGGCGCGACCAACACCCAGACCGGCTGCGTCTCGCATCTCAACCTGATGCAGGACGAAGCCACCTACAAACAGGTCCGCGAATTCGTCAAATAGGCCGTTGACGCCCGACGGTCGCCGGGGCGCGCCATGCGCCTCGGCGACCGCTCGCGTGCATGTTGAGAATCGGAGTACTTGTCCTACAAATAGTGGGTATGGTGCGGGCCGTGGAGGCGCCGCCGGAGCCGATTCGAGTGCTGGTCGTCGACGACGAGGAGAACTCGCGGACGCTGCTGGCGGAGATGCTGAGCGAGACCGACGAGGTGATCGTCGCCGGCACCGCGTCGAGCCCGGCCGAGGCGGTTGAGATCGCCAAGGTCGTGCACCCCGACGTCGTGCTGCTCGACTGGATCATGCCGTCGGGCGGGGGGCCGAAAGCCGCCGCCGACATCGTCGCGGTCAGCCCCGAGACCCGGGTGCTCGGAATCAGCGCCGGCGATCCGACTCACGCCTCCTACGAGATGATGATGGGCGGCGCCCAGGGTTTCCTCTCGAAGGGCTGCAGCGTCGAGGAGTTGGTCGACGGGATTCGCAGCGTCGCGCGCTTCTAGGCGCTGGGCGTCGATCGCCTCAGGCGCCGTCGCGGCTGGGCAGCTTCACGATCGAGAGCCAAAACTCCTCCATCGAGCGCACCACCCGCAGGAACTCGTCGAAGTCGACCGGCTTCTGGATGTAGGCGTTGACGTGCTGGGCGTAGGAGCCGGCGATGTCCTCCGCCGCCGCCGAGGTGCTGAGCACGATCACCGGCAGCGAGGTGAGCTGCGGGTCCTCGCGAATCTCCTTCAACACTTCGCGGCCGTCCTTCTTCGGCAGGTTGAGGTCGAGGATGACCAGGTCGGGCTGGGGCGCGCCCGCGTGCTCGCCCTCGCGCCGCAGGAACGCCATCGCCGCCTCGCCGTCCATCACCGCGTGGAGGTCGTTGGCGATCCTGGCGTCGCTGAGCGCCTCTTCGGTCAGCAGGATGTCGTCGGGACTGTCCTCGACGAGCAGGATCTGGACGGGTCTCATCGTCACGGCGGCCCTATCCCCGCGCGGCCGCGATCGTGAACGTGAAGCTGGAGCCGCGGCCGTCGAGCCCGTCGCCGATCGTGATCTCGCCGCCGTGGCGCTCGACGATCTTCTTGCAGATCGCCAGCCCGATGCCCGAGCCCTCGTAGTCGTCGCGGCTGTGCAGGCGCTGGAAGGCGCCGAAGACCTTCTCGCGCTGGACGGGCTCGACGCCGATGCCGTTGTCGAGGACCGAGAAGCGCCAGCCGCCTTCCTCCGAATCGCTCCGCACCTCGATCCGCGGTCGCTCGGAGTCGTTGAACTTGAGCGCGTTGGCGATCAGGTTCTGGAAGAGCTGCTGGAGCTGGTTGCGGTCCGCGTCGACCACGGGCAGCTCGCCCACGCAAACCTCCGCCCCCCGCTCGGAGATCGTCGCTTCGAGGCTCTCCACCACGTCGCCGACGAGCGCGCCGACGTCGACCGGCTGGCGCTCGATCTCGGCCCGGCCGGCGCGCGAGAAGGCGAGCAGGTCGGCGATCATCGTCTGCATCCGGGTCGTGC
>DASWMG010000027.1:0-6628 GCA_036399875.1 Solirubrobacterales bacterium | reverse complement strand
GCACCACCTCGAACACGCCATCGCCCCGCAGCAGCCCCTCATCGGTGACCGGCACCGTGGCCCGCTCCGCCGGCCCGACCACCCCGTCAACGCAGGCCAGCGGCATATGGGCCGTGAAGGACTCGAACCTTCAACCTTGAGATTAAGAGTCTCCTGCTCTACCGGTTGAGCTAACGGCCCAGCGGGGGCAAGTATAGGAAGAGAGCAGCGCGCGCCTCGGCGCCGGGCAGGGGCGCTAGGGGAGGGCGCGGCAGGGCTTGAAGATGCTGCCTCTGATGACGATGCCGCCGGCGAAGCTGGCGAGCCCGAGCGTCTGCAGGATGCCGTCCGAGCAGCGGGCCGAGGCGTAGCTGCGCTCCTCGCCGCCGCTGCGGTAGCGGCGGCCGATCTTCGCGTCGACGTGAACCAGGGCGCCGGCGCCGCCGGCGATCGGCGGGATGTCGAAGGTGGCGCGGTAGCGGTAGGTGCCCGGACGCTGCTCGATCGGGATCACGACCACGTAGGTCTCGGTCGCCGGGAAGGTGTTCTGGGCGTGGGCGATGGCGGTTGGGTTGCCGTCCTGGCGCGGCCCGTTGAAGATGCTGAGCGGTGAGCTCACCTCGACCGGGGCGCGGCCGGGCAGTGCTATCGAGGCGCCGACGTGGCCGGTCCCGACCAGCGCGTTCGCGCACGTCTGGCGTGCCTGAGCGGGCGTCGCGCTGGCGATCGAGGCGGGCGCGCAGGACGCCAGCCCGGCCGTGGTCAGCTTGCCGTCGCGGTCGAAGTCGAGCCGAATACGCCGCAGCGCCGGCGGCTGCGCCCCGTTCAGCATCTTGATCTCGGCCCGGCCCTGGAAGCGGATCGGCGCGTAGGTCTGCTTCGGCAGCAGCCGCGGACTGAAGCCGCCGTCCGCGGTGACGACGAGCGGACCGAGTCGCACCTGGTCGGCGGTCGCGCTCGCGGCTGCCAGCGCGACCGCTGCGACGCAGAGCGCGAGCAGGCCGGCGACCCCTTTCCTTGACCACGTCTTCCTCATCACTCTTCCAATACCCGCTGCCCGATCAAGGTAGCGGTGTGGCGGCCAGCGCCTTGCTACCTGCGGATCTGGCAGGGCCGCAGGAAGTTGCCTTTGGCGAAGCTGCCGTCTTTGAAGGTCACGGAGCCGCGCGCCTGGAGGCGGCCATCGGGGCAGCGCGCGTTGACGTAGCTGAGCTGCTTGCCCTTGTAGGTCCATTTGCGCCCGATCGTCAGGCGGCCGTAGGTCGGCGAGCCGTAGTAGTTGGCGATCTTGGGGAAGTTGGCGATCGTCCTGTAGCCGTAGCGCCCCTTGTGGATCCGTTCGATCTCGATCGGGACGACGTAGGTCGTCGGCGCCGGGATGTCGAGGTGGGCGTGGCCGAGCACGGTCGGGTTGCCGTTCTTGCGCGGCCCGTTGAAGAGCGTCAGCGGCGAGGAAGCCTTGATCGGCCGCTGTTCGGGCAGCTCGACCACGGCCGAGCCGAAGCCCTTGCCGACGATCGCCCCCCGGCAGTTCTTGCGCGCCGTGCTGGTGGTCGTCGCGACCAGCTTCGCCTGCGTGCAGACCGGCAGGCCGCGCGTCTCCACGGCGCCGTGCTTGTCGAATTCGATCACCAGTTGGGTCAGCGGCGAGGGACGCGTCCCGTCGACGGTGCTGAACTTGGCGAAGCCGTGCAGCTCGATCGGCGCGTTGCGGTGCTGCGGCAGCTTGGTGGGGGAAAAGCCGCCGTCGGCGACGATGATGATCTTGCCGGCCCGCAGTTCGATTCCCTGCGCCGCGGCAGCCGTGAACGCGGCGATCAGTCCCGCCACGACCAGCGCTCTCAACCCGATCTTCTTCATCGTTCCGCCCCCTCCGTAGCCTCGACCTTCAAACTACCACCCAGTGTCTTCCAGGAGGGACAGGGGAGTCGGCCGTCCTTGGCGCGTGCTCGCCGCCTCGGCGCTGGCCGTCGCCGCCCTCGGCTTCCTCGGCATCGGCCTCGAGGACAAGCTCAGCCCGAGCTCGCTGAGCATTCCGGGCACGTCCTCGCAGCGCGCCAACGACCTGCTGCGCGAGCACTTCGGTGACACGGCTCCCTTCGTCGTCCTGCTGGAGGGCCCGCCCGAGGAGCTCGACCGGCAGGGACCGACCCTGGTCAGGGCGCTGCGCCGCGACCCGACCGTCACCACGCTCTCCCCCTGGGACCGGGGGGCGGTCCAGCGCCTGCGCCCCGGCCCGCGACAGGCCCTGATCCTCGTCGACTTCCACGTCGGCATCGAGGAGGCGGTCAACGACGTCGTGCCACGGCTCGACGAGACGCTGGAAGAGCGAATCGAACCACCGGTCGAGGCGACCCAGACCGGCTTCGCCACCCTCTCGAACGCGATCCAGGACGACTCGATCGACGCCACCGAGCGGGGCGAGCTGATCGCCATGCCGATCCTGCTGGTCGTCCTCCTGCTCGTCTTCCGCTCGCCGGTCGCCGCCGCCGTGCCGCTCGTCTTCGGCGCCGCCACCGTGATCGCCTCGCGCGGACTGCTCTCGCTGCTAGCCGGCTGGTACAGCGTCGACGCCTTCGCGCTGACCGTCTGCACGATGATGGGCCTGGCGCTGGGCGTGGACTACTCGCTGCTGATCGTCTCCCGCTTTCGCGAGGAGCTCCGCGGCGGCGCCAGCCCTCGCGACGCAGCACTCGCGACCCGCCGCACCGCGGGACGTACCACGGTCTTCGCCGGCAGCACCCTGATGCTCTCGATGGTCGTCGCCTTCTTCATCGTGCCGGGCTCGCTGCTCGGCTCGCTGGCGGGGACGCTGGCGCTGGTCGTCGGCCTCAGCGTCCTGGTCGCGATCGTGCCGGGCCCGGCCGTGCTCGCCCTGCTCGGGCCGAACGTGGACCGCTGGCGGATCGGCCCCGCCCCGGCCGAGGGCGACTCGCGGCTGATGGCGCTGGTCGGGGCGGCGCTGCGGCGGCCGGTCCCGGTGGCGGCGGCGATCGGCCTCGTCCTGCTCGTCCTCTCGGCGCCGGCCCTGGCGCTGAAGACCGGTCCGCCCAGCCAGACGCAGCTCGCCCACGACGACCCGGCCCGCGAAGACTTCGAGCGGATCGTTGGGGCGATCGGTCCGGGCTACGACGCGCCGTTTGTGGTCGTCGCCGCCGCCGAAGAGGGCACGATCACCGACCCGGCCCGCCTGGCGACGCTCAGCCGCTGGCAGCGTGAGATCGCCGAGCTGGACGGCGTCAAGACCGTGGTCGGCCCGGCGCAGGTGTCGCGGCGCGTGACGCCGTTGCGCGAACGGGGCTCGCGGCTGCTGCGGGCCGGCGGTCGCGCCGCACCGCTCGTCGAATTGCGCAAACTGGGCCGCAACCTCAGCCGCGCCGCGCTCGGGGTCAGCCAGCTGCGCGAGGGCATCTCCCAGGCGACCTACGGCGCCGGGCTGATCGCCCAGGGCGCCGGGGCGGCGCAGGACGGAGCCGCGGCGGTTGCCGCCGGCCTCGCCCGTGCCACCTCCGGCAGCGAGCGCGCCGTCTCGGCGCTGGAGACCTTCGCCTCCGGCACCCGCCGGCTTGCCGGCGCCCAGCACCGCGCTGCCCTGGCCGCCCTGCAGCTCAAGTTCGGCGTCCAGAGCCTCGCCCCGAACCTGAAGCGCAACGCGCTGACGCGCTCGCGCCGGCTCCAGAAGGACCTCAACGAGGACGCGCACGTGAAGCTGCCCGAGCTGATCGCCCCGGCGAGCGAAGCGGAGGCGCGGATCGCCGCCGCCCTCGAGCGGCTGGAAGCGATGACGGTCGGGAGGACCGACCCCGAGTTCCCGGCCGCGCTGGAAGCCGCCCGGGCGGCAGCCGCGGCGATCGGCGCCCTGCCCGAGGAACTGACCGCGCTCCAGGAAAGGCTGCTCGCCGACGCCGAGGAAGCCGAGCAGGTGACGGCCTGGCTGGTCTCCGGCGTGCTCATCATCAAGCGGCTCGGCAGCGGGGCCAAACGGCTCTCCGACGGCCTGCGGCGACTCGAAGGCGCCGGCAAACGGGTCGCGCGCGGCTCCGCGCGCCTGTCTCGGGCCGCCTCGCAGCTCGACGACGGCCTCGAGCGCCTGGGCGCGGGGGCGACGCGGCTGGCGGCCGGCATCACGCGACTGGGCGGCGGCGCCACGGCGCTGGAAGAGAACCTGGCGAGCGGCTTCAGCCGCTCCTATGCGTTGCAGAACGGCCTCCAGCGCGCCGCCGTCCAGGTCCTCACCAACGAGGTGCGCCTGCGTGGCCAGTCGCGGCAGCTGCGTCGCACGACGCCCGGCATCTTCGACTCCGGCTACTTCGTGCTCTCGGCGCTCGACGGCGCCCGGCCGGCGCTGCGCGAGCGCGCCGGCGCCGCGGTCGACCTCGATCGCGGCGGCCAGGCGGCGGCGATGCTCGTCATCTCCGACTACACCTTCAACACGCCGGGGTCGCGGGAACTCGACGACCGCCTCCAGGAGGCCGCGGACGACCTTGGGCGCGAGGCGAACCTGGAGACCGGTGTCGCCGGCGGCGCCGCCCAGCTCAACGACTACAGCACGGTGACCCGGGCGCGGATCCCCTGGGTGATCGCTGCGATTACGCTCGCCACCTTCCTCGTCCTGGTCCTCGTCCTGCGCGCGATCCCGCTGGCGGCGATCGCGGTGGGCCTCAACCTGGCGACCGTCGCCGTCGCCTTCGGCGTCCTCACGCTGCTCTTCGAGGTGCCCGAGGACTGGCCGCTCGGCGGCCACGAATACGTCGACGCGGTCGGGGCGACGGCGATCTTTGGCGTCGTCTTCGGACTCTCGATCGACTACGCGGTCTTCCTGCTGGTGCGGATGAAGGAGCGCTACGACCGTGGCTACGCCCATGCGCCGGCGATCGAGTACGGGTTGGCGAAGACGGCCCGCGTCATCACCGGCGCCGCGGCGATCATGATGGCGGTCTTCATCGCCTTCGCCGGCGCCCCAATCGCGACGGTGAGCCAGCTCGGCGTCGGCCTCACCGTCGCCGTCCTGCTCGACGCGACGGTCGTGCGCATCGTCCTCCTGCCGGCGTTGATGCTGATGATGGGCGAGCGGGTCTGGTGGTTCCCGCGCGCGCTCGATCGCGTTTTGCCGCGCGTCAACGTCTAGGGACGACCTGCGGCCGGAAGGAGCCATTGACTTGGCATTAAGGAATCAGGGCGTCCAACGCGGGCCAACTGACGGCTCGGATACGATTCGTGGCCGCTGTTCCGTTGAGTCGGAGGCAGGGAACAGCAGGCAAAACACGTGGCTGCCAAACCGTTAGGCGAGGAGAAAAGCCCGAGCTCCGGCCGGGGGATCACTCCTGCCCGCGCGGCGGCGATAGCGGCCCTGGCGATCGTCGTGATCGCGCTCGCCGTCGTCCTGCTGAGCGCGAACGGTGGCCACCGGTACGCGCTGGTGTTCCAGAACGCCGCCCAGCTGGTGCCCGACAACCAGGTGCTGATCGGCGGCCGCCCGGTCGGATCGGTCGAGAGCATCGAGCTGACCGAGGACAACCTCGCCCGGGTCGAGGTCAGCGTCGACCAGGAGCTGCACGAGGGGACGACCGCGATCATCCGCGCCACCTCGCTGGCCGGCGTCGCCAACCACTACGTCTCGATAAGCCCCGGGCCGAACAGCAACCCGGAGCTCGAGGACGGGGCGGTGCTGGGGCTCGACCAGACGACGACGCCGATCGACCTCGACCAGTTCCTCAACGCCTTCCCCCGCTCGGTGCGGCGTGGCCTCGGCCAGTTCTTCCGCGGCAACGCGGCGATCTACGCCGGCCGCGGCCGCGACGCCAACGAGACCTACAAATACTTCGGCCCGGCGCTCAACCGCACCAACGCCTTCGTCGGCGAGCTGACCGCGGACCAGCGCCTGCTCGAGCGCTTCGTGCTCAGCTCCGGCAAGCTCGCCACCGCGATCGCCGCTCGCGGGGAAAACCTCTCCAGCGCCCTCGCCAACGCCAACACGGCCTTCGACGCGATTGCCAGCCAGAACCAGCGCTTCAGCCAGACGCTGCGGCTGTTGCCGCCGGTCTTCCGCCAGAGCAACACGACCTTCGTCAACCTCCGCGCCGCCCTCGACGACCTCGACCCGCTGGTCGAAACCGCGAAGCCGGCGACCAAGGACCTCGCTCCCTTCCTGCGTGAACTGCGTCCTTTCCTGGCAAGTGCCGTGCCGGTCTTCCGCGACCTGCGGCTGACCATGAAACGGCCCGGCTTCGCCAACGACACCGGCGAACTGCTCGCGACCCTGCCCTCGCTCGAGGCGCGGGCCTCGAAAGCGTTCCCGCACTCCGAGGAGGCGATCGAGGCCTTCCAGCCGAACCTCAACTTCATCCGCGCCTACACCCCCGACATCTTCGCCGGCTTCGGCAAGCTCGGCCAACTCGCCGGCTACTACGACGGCAACGGCCACTACGCTCGTGCCCAGCTGCTGCTCAACGTCTTCGACCACAACGAGGAAAGCGGCGTCCTCGATCCGATTTCGCCGAGTCAGCAGTACGACGCCTACCAGGGCGCGACCGAAGTCAAGCGCCGCTGCCCGGGTGGGGCGACCCAGCCGGCGCCGGACGGCTCCAACCCCTTCACCGAGCCGCCCTTCGAGGGCGCTGACGTGAGCCCGGCAGATTGCGACCCGACC